>JAFZZD010000064.1 GCA_017615955.1 Victivallales bacterium | reverse complement strand
ATTCAATAACTTATTTTAATAAGTTCGTGCTAATAGTGTATTCTACTTCCCACAAGTATTACAATCAAATTGATGCATCCATGTCTCTGTGCAAGTACCAATATACAGGCCAACCTAAGTCCTCAACGTCGATGTGGCTGAAACTGAAATCGTGGCTTCAAAGGCGAAAATCGGCACAGTCTGCTTGAAAAATGCTGGCAACAGTAAACATTATGCCAGCCGCCAATTCAAACACATCAGGAGACGGCAATATATGCGGGCTACGCCAGCATCAGACCATGTCTGGCATAGTCTGTTGCCAGGCATTGGCTGACGCAGGAGGAAACAACCATGAAATCCGAAGCAAGCATAAAGACAAAGCCGCAGGACTCTGTGGACAAACTATACCGCTCTGTGCGCAAGGTCATCGAGCAGGCGCGTGGCTTCGTGTCCATTGCGGCGAACACCGCCATCGTGAGGCAGAACTGGGAGATTGGAAGGCTCATAGTCGAGGATGAGCAGGGCGGCAGGCGCAAGGCCGAATATGGCAAGGCGCAGATTGCGGGGCTGGCGCAGCGTCTGACCATAGAGTATGGAAGCGGCTATGATGCAAGCAATCTAAGAAATATGCGACAGTTCTACTTGGCTTTTCCAATTTGTGACACACTGCGTCACGAATTGAGTTGGTCTCACTACCGCATTCTGATGCGCGTGACGGAGGCAAAGGCCCGCGAATGGTATATGGACGAATGCGTCGCCTGCAGGTGGGGCACGCGCGAACTTGACCGCCAGGTGTCCACCCAGGCGTATGCCCGTCTGCTGTCCGCCGCAAATCCTGACCGCCGCCGCAAGCGGCAGGAGGTTCCTAACACTCCAATGCCCGAGAAGCCGAAGTCCCTTGTGCCGGCGGACTTCATACGTAACCCGATGATATTGGAGTTCCTGTCCCTGCCAGATGACGTGAAACTGCACGAGACACAGCTGGAGTCGGCCATAATCACGCATCTCAAGGAGGTGCTTATGGAACTCGGACGCGGCTTCTGCTTCGTGGCAAGGCAGAAGCGCATGCACTCCGGCTCGGAGGACTATTTTGTGGATCTGGTCTTCTACAACTGCATCCTGAAGTGCTATGTCCTCATTGACCTGAAAATGGGCAAGGTGACGCACAAGGACGTAGGGCAGATGGACATGTACCGCAGAATGTACGACGACCTGATTTGCCAGCCTGACGACAGGCCGACCATCGGCATCGTGCTCTGCGACGAGACGGACGCCAACATCGCCAAATATTCCGTGCTGAGCGGCAATGACAAGCTGTATGCAGTCAAGTACACGACTGTGATGCCATCCGAGGATGTGCTTCGGCGCGAGATAGCGGCGCAGAAGGAGCTGTTCCGTCTCCAGATGCAGGATGAATCAAAGGAACTTAGTAGCCACTGACCTTTAATATGCTATGGAGACAACACCGTCAGTCGGTTTACATAGGGGGCGTGTCGGTGTGGAAACTGATGATGTCGGTGTAGAATCAGGCGATGTCGGTGTAGAACAGGAGAATGTCGGTGTGGAGGCTAATGATGTGTCGGTGTAGAAGACAATACTGCCATACTGTGCATCATTAGGGATAATCCGCATATAACGGCTAAAGAATTGGCCACTAAACTACATATAACCACACGTACCGCCGAAAGAATCTTTAGGCAACTGAAGCAAAGCGGGAAGATTAGGCGCGAGGGTAGTGACCGTCATGGCCATTGGGTTATTATCCATAAATGAGGGTAGCGCAAGCTGTTCGGGCTGTGTCAGGCTCAACATATAGTGGTGGTTCTGAAGCGTGAAAATACGTATTCGGGGTGGCTCTGAAGCTTGAAAACGGTGGCTCTGAAGCGTGAAAATATTCAGTGGGAGCGTCCGCAATGTTTGACAAGCGTCAAGTGGTATAGACATAGAATGTTCAATATGGATATGAGGTCAGATATTAAAAATGCCGCTTCTACGATTTTTTACACTGGCAGGCACTTCTTCGCCAGGCAGTTTCGGGGCATAGCTCTTGCCTCCGTATTCTCGGTTTCGGGGGTAAGCCCATGTGGGAGACAATAGTCATTTTTTTGCAGAAGAGTGTTGCCGTCTGCCGGATTGGTGCTACATTACTGTCAAAACATACCCTTGTAAGGTAATAAATTGACATCTATGACGCAGTACGACAACATAAACGCCATGGCCATTGCCAATTATGGGCTGATCACCTCCGCCCAGGCCACCCAACTTGGCGTTCACCTCAAGGACATGCTTGAATGGGTGAAGCTGGGGCGGCTGGAGAAGTGCTGGCGAGGCGTATATCGCCTAGTCAATTACCAGCCCACGGAATATGACCGCTATGCCGAGGCGGTGGCCACCGTTGGCGACGATGCAATGATATGGGGCGAAAGTGTGCTGGCAATGCATAATCTGGCTCTTGTGAACCCCGAACAGATTGAGGTGGCAACGTCCCGCCGTGTCCGCAAAGGACTTCCTGCCTGGATAAAACTTACCAGCCTTCGGGAGGAAGTTCCGAGCGAGGATTTCAACGGCATACGCCGACAGCCATTGGCTGAGGCGTTCAGGCACTGCAAGGGAAAGGTGATGCCGCGGCGCCTTGCTGAGGCGGTGCGCGAGGCGGAGCGGAAAGGCCTCCTTGGTGTCACGGAGGCAGATACATTGAAGAAGGAGTTTCCGTTATGAACAGACCAAATACCTGCGCCAACCTTATCAAGGCCATAATTCCGTCATAAGGTGACTATAAGGTGACAGACTGCCGATTTGGCATGGCAATTGGACAGCCTTTCGCATTGCCTTTTCTGCTTAATACAGTATATTACGCCGCATATTTGCCCGAGTGGTGGAATGGCAGACACACAAGACTTAAAATCTTGAGCTTTTATAAAGCGTGCGGGTTCGATCCCCGCCTCGGGTACTCGTTGTAAATCGTGCCTCAAACAGTGGTTTGGGGCTTTTTTGATACAGGAGATTGGCAATGCTACAATATATGTTGAGGCGTCTGCTTTTGTTTGTGCCAACGCTTCTGGGCGTCAATCTCTTTGTTTTCCTCATGTTTTTTCTGGTCAACAGCCCAGACCACATAGCAAAGCAGGCCTTGGGCGAGAAGGCCTCCACCCCAGAGCAGATTGAACGTTGGAAGGCGGCCCGCGGATATGACCTGCCATATTTCTACAATGGCAAGGAGACATGGCATCGGCATTTCACGAAAACCATTTTCTTCCAGAAGAGTGTGAAATTGCTGTGGCTGGACTTTGGCGAATCAGACACGGACAGGCAGCCCATCACACCAGAGATACTCAAGCGCATACCGCCCACCCTATGCCTGGCGGTGCCAATATTCCTGTTCTCCCTGTTCTTCAACATTTTGATCGCAATGGTAACAGCTGCCAGGCGCGGCAGTCCAATTGACAAGGGTGTGCAGTTCATCTGCGTTGCGCTGATGTCAATATCCACCCTGATCTACATCATTGCAGGGCAGTATTTCTTCGGCAAGGTGCTAGAGCTGGTGCCAGTATCGGGTTTCCTGCATGGCTGGGACATGCTGCGCTTCCTGGCATTGCCCGTGCTGGTGGGCGTGGCAGGTAGCATTGGCAGCGGCGTGAGATTCTACCGCATCCTCTTCCTGGAGGAAATGGAGAAGGACTATGTCAGAACCGCCCGCTCAAAGGGCCTCTCCGAATCGAGAATACTGTTCCTCCATGTGCTGAAGAACGCCATGATTCCAATTGTCACCAATGTGCCAGTGCAGATGCTGTTGCTCATAATGGGCAGCATGATGCTGGAGAACTTCTTCAGCATACCTGGCATGGGGCGCTACACCATATCCGCCATAAACAGCCAGGATTTCGCCGTGGTGCGTTCCATGGTGTTCATCGGCTCCGTGCTGTACATGATTGGCCTGTTCCTTACGGACGTGTGCTACTCGCTGGTTGACCCAAGAGTCCGTCTGGGAGGTGCACAATGAGCGCATTCTGGCAATCCTGGCTATGCCAGAACATAATTACGTGTGCGCTTGTGGCGGCGATGATGCTTGTGTTTGCGATGCTTATGCGCCGTGCACCATGGCGTGCCGCGTTGCGCCGTATGTTCGCTGGCAAGGGCGCCGTGGTATCTGCAATCGTGCTGGCATTGTATGTGATTGTGGCGCTGCTGGATAGCGTAGGCTGGCGCAAGCCAGTCATTCTGCCAGAGACGGGGCAGCCGCTTATGGTGGAGGGCAAGCCTGTTTATGACAAGGGCGCCTCCGCCCTGGACTATCTGCTGAAGCCCATCTCCAGCCGCAAGGAAGTGTCATATTCGGCGCCATTCGCGAAAAAGCAGTTCACCACCAGTCCAGAGGAGACTGCCAATGGCGTGGTCAAGGTGTACAAGAAACTGAACTATCCAGGCAAGCACATACTGGGCACGGACATAATCGGCGCAGACGTGCTGGTGCTGTCACTAAAGAGCATACGCACTGGCATAATAATCGGCTTTGTCACCACGTTGCTTGCCATTCCGTTTGCTCTGTTCTTCGGTTTGAGCGCTGGTTACTATGGCGGCTGGATTGACGATACGGTGCAGGCCATTTGCACATTGCTAAGCTCCGTGCCATCCGTGCTGCTGATTGCCGCGCTGATGCTGGTATTCGGGCGCGGGCTGCCACAGCTGTGCGTTGCCATGGGACTTGCCTCGTGGACGGGACTGTGCCGTCTGCTGCGTGGCGAGGCAATGCGCCTGCGCGAAGCTGACTATGTGACCGCCGCAGTCGGCCTGGGCGTAAAGCCCAGGCGCATCATCATGACACACATACTTCCCAATGTGATGCACCTGATCATAATCAACATGCTGCTGCGCTTCTCTGGCGAGGTGCTGGCAGAGGCCGCACTTACGTATCTTGGCATTGGCGTGGATGCGGAGACCATGTCCTGGGGCATGATGATCAATGACGCCCGCATGGAACTGACGCGGCATCCCGTCATCT
>JAFZZD010000612.1 GCA_017615955.1 Victivallales bacterium | reverse complement strand
GCAGAGGCGCAGAGATTTTTATTCTTGAAAACAGTCGGGTGCCGCTGGCGAAAGCCAGCGGAAAAGACCTAAATAGAATATCTCTGCGTCTCTGCGCCTCTGCGTTAAAAAACTCTGCGCCTCCGCGTCTCTGCGCCTCTGCGTTAAAAAGAGCACCTCTGCGTTGTCATCTGCCGGTCCGCCAGAAGCGTGGCATAAGCACAACGAATACAGTATATAATTCAAGACGTCCCGCAATCATTATGAAGGCTAGGATTAACTTTGCTGGTGGTGACATCCAGTTGTAGGTGCAGGATGGTCCCACCTTGCCCAGGCCAGGTCCCACGTTGCTGATGGCGGAAAGCGTTGCGCTGAATGCCGTGTCCAAATCCATGCTGCACAGGAATGGCAGCACCAGCGTGCCAATGATGATGGTGCAGACATATATCACCAGGAAGGCCATTGTCTGGTGCACCACCGTCATTTCCAGGCGTTCCCCGTTGAGACGCACATCTGGCACCAGATGCGGGAAGATCTTTCTTCTTGCCTCGCCTTTAGTTTGCTTTATCAGGACCAGGAAACGTGCGAATTTCAGGCCGCCGCCTGTGGAGCCAGCGCAGCCGCCCAGAAGCATCAGCATGATGATGATGCCTGGCAGACCGGAAAGGTCCCATGTCAGGTAGTCCGATGTGGCGAAACCAGTAGTGCTCATGGTTGAGACAACCTGGAACGCTGCGGTTCGCAGGTATGCCTCGATCTGGTGCCAATTGTGTGACGATATTGCCATAGGCAGGCCTGCCGTGCTGGTCACATCGAGGGCATGCCTGTACATCTGGCTTGCAAAAATCACGGACACCAGCAGCACTGTCAATGTGAATGCGGTGCATTCCTCGTCCTTGTGGAAAGAGCATTCGCCCTTTGTAAGCAGCTTCAATGGCAGCGCGAAGTTTATGGCGCTGGCGAACATGAAGAATGTGCAGGCCCATTGCAGCGCTGGCTGGCTATAGTAGCCTATGCTGGCCGAGTGTGTTGAGAACCCGCCTGTCGCCACCGTGGCAAATGCGTGGCAAACCGCCTCGAACCAGCTTCTCATGCCAAGAAAATAGTATGTGACCACCATAATCAAGGTGAGAAAAACATAGTACGACATCAGCATCCAGGCCGTGTTTTTGACACGGGCGGTCATCTGGTCGTTTGCACTTTTCAGGCCAGGTACCTCCGCCTGGAAAAGCTGCTTTCGCCCGCCAAGCGAAGGCAGCAGCAGCAATGCAAACATAACGAACCCGATGCCTCCAAGCCAGTTCAGCAAGCTGCGCCAATACAGAATGGATTTGGGCAGTCCCTCTATTCCGTCCGCCAGAACACCAGCCGCCTGAAGCGACATGCCCTTGTCCACAATGCTTGCTCCAGTTGTGCTGAAACCAGAGGCCGTCTCGAAAATCGCGTCATACCAGTGGAAACCACTGCACAGCACAAACGGCAGTGCGCCACACAGGACGGCGGCCAGCCATGCCAGAAGCACAGAGGCAAATCCCTCCCGCAAAGCGGAATGAGTTGTTGCGCTTTCCCTGCGCAGCAAGGAGAGCAATATGCCTATTATGCTTATGAATAGGCAGCACCCCGCGCTGATGGACAAGGATTTTACGATGTGGGACCCGTCATTGTGGTAAATTGCAATTGGAATGGCTGTCAGCATGGCAACGCCGATTACCAGCAGCAGTATCGACCCCATGTAGATTATATTGCGGTATTTCATAGCTCCGCCTTCACTTTGCGTATCACTGCGGTGTCCGCGATCACTACCAGTGTGTCATTGGGATGCAGAATCGTGCCTCCAGTCGGCGCAATGACATAGTCGTCACGAATAACCAGCGCCAGCAGCAATTCCGCTGGGAATCTGCATTCCTGTACGGATTTTCCTGCATAGCTTGACTTTGAAGTCAGGTGCAGCTCCACCAGTTTTGCGTTAAGTCTCTGCAATTCGGAATCCACTCGCACTGTTTCGCCCGCCATAAGCCGGAATATAGCGTTGGCGGCAATCTGCGTTGAATTGAACCAGCATCCCTTTGTTTCCAAGGCAGGCAGGATGCCAATGTACTCTGGCTTTCCAGTCAATGCAATGGTTTTCTTCGAGCCGATACTCGAGGCAAGTAGGCAGGCAAGGATATTGTTCTCGTCCTTTTCGGTCATGGCCACAAAGGCATCGCAGCCTGACACGTCAGCCTCGTCCAATATGTTCGTATTTGTGGCATCGCCCTGTATGACAGCGACACCCTTGGGCAGTGTTGCCAGCGCACGTTCCGCCTTGGCCTGGTCATTCTCCACCACCCGCACATCCAGCTCGTGCTTAACAAGGTAGTCGATAAGCCTGAAGCTTGCGGGCGTAAGTCCTGCAATGACTATCCTGCGCACGGGGTCGTTCGCCTTGTTGGACAGCCATGACACGAATGCATCCACGTCTTCGCCGCGCCCAGAGACATATATCCTGTCGCCAGGTTCCAGCACTGTGTCCCCATGTGGCACCACCAGTGAATTGTCCCTCACCAAAGCAGCGATGCGGATCTTCTTCAGCAGTTCCTGGCATGGCAGTTCCTTGACCGGCACATTGCTGATTTCAGAATTGAGCGGGACACTTACGATTGCTATCCTGGCCTCTGGATTGGAGAAGGCAATCTGCTCGTGGAGGATGTGGCTGTGCAGCACGTTCTGTATCAATTCCACACTCTCGTCTATGGAGGAGAATGCCACGTCAATGCCAAAATACTCCGGCGTTATGCCGTCATCGGGAGAGAATATGCTGCTGGAATAAATGCGGCACAGCGTCTGCCCTGTGCCAAGCCTTTTTGCAATCTGGCATGAAAGCACGTTCACGGCCTCGTCACCGGAGAGAGCAAGAAGCACGTCCGCATTCCCTGCACCCGCCTTCTTGAGCGTCTCCACATTTGTGCCTTCTCCTTCAAGAAACATTGCATCCAGGCTGCCGCGTATCTTGTCCAGCCCCTCGGATACCATGTCCACCACGGTGACATCATTCTGCAGTGCGCTCAACTTCGCCGCAACCAGCTGCCCAAGCTCACCAGCTCCAATTATTATTATTTTCATGGCGTACCTTGTCTTGAACCTTATTATTTTGTCATAAGATAATGTGCAAAACCATAATTGGCAAACTTGTGTGCCAGAGTACAGGGATCAACAGGGCACAAAAAAAGCCCCGCACCGTTTTAGCGGGGCTTTCTCCTTTGCATCGCACCAGGAGGAATTATCTCCTTGAATCGCGGCGACCGCCAAAGGGTCTGGGTTCGCGTGGCTTTGCTTCGTTGACTGTCAGTACACGCCCATTGTTCTCTTTGCCGTTGAGGGCATCGATTGCTGCCTGGGCCTCTGCGTCGTCGGCCATTTCAACGAAGGCGAAACCTTTGCTGCGCTGAGTTTCACGATCGATGATGACACGGGCACTTGTTACCTTTCCGTACTGCGAGAAAAGTGCGTTGAGTTCATCATCTCTCACTTGGTAGCTCAGGTTTCCAACATACAAATTCTTGGCCATTCTTGTCTCCGTAAGACATTGTGTCCCTTCTTTTACTTTCTGGACATCTTTTGGAAAGGGGTAATTCCCAGTACCTGCTCTTCTGAATGTTTCTGCCTGGCTGTGGGAATCTCACCTAAACGACTATCGCATAGAACACTGCCACGACCCTTCTTCGTGCAAGCGAGGAGTTATCTTACAATACCTTTAAAAATATGCAAATGACTTTTTTGCATTTTTTTCAATTCCTACTGAAAAAAATTAAACGCCTCTTCGATTGTTCACAAATAGTAATCGTTTTCCCCCTGGGACTAATGGGACTAATACTCTTCATTTAGCGAAAGCCGCGTAGCGGCGATGGGAATTTAGCCGTGGGTGGAGCGAG
>JAFZZD010000611.1 GCA_017615955.1 Victivallales bacterium | reverse complement strand
CTGTGAAATGCCTTCCTGGGAGACGAGGACTGCGTTCTTGTTCTCAAGGGAGACTTCCACCGAAATCACGCCAGGCAGTTTCGCCAGGGCGTCCTTGGCGTGCTTGACGCAGTGCTGGCACATCATTCCCTCGATTGACACGATTTGCTTTACTTCCTTTGCCATAGTAGTCTCCTTTTGTTTTTTGCGATGGAAAAGCCTGAGGCGCAGTGCGTTGCTTACCACGCAGAACGAGCTGGCGCTCATGGCCGCCGCGCCCAGGGCTGGCTTCAATAGAATCCCCGCCTTGTATAGAACACCTGCGGCAATGGGTATGCCGCATACATTGTAGAAGAATGCCCAGAACAGGTTCATCTTTATGTTGAGCAAGGTGGCGCGGGACAGCTCCAGCGCCTCCGCCACGGAATTGAGTTCATTGCCCGCCAGCACCACGTCCGCCGCCTCCATTGCAATGTCTGTACCTGCGCCGATGGCGATGCCCACATCCGCCCTGGCCAGGGCGGGCGCGTCGTTTATGCCGTCCCCCACCATGGCGACGATATGGCCCTTGGATTGCAGTTCGCGCAGGTATGCTTCCTTGTCCTGTGGCAGTAGTTCCGCCTTCACCACGTCCACGCCCAGTTGTTTTGCGATTGCGTTTGCCGTGAACTGATTGTCGCCAGTGAGGATATGGGTTTCCACGCCAAGTGCGTGAATGTGCTGGATTGCCTCCTTTGCGCCGGGCTTGGGCATGTCCGCCGCCGCCAGAATGCCCAGAAAGCGCCCTTCCACCGCCAGGAAAAGCGGTGTCTTGCCCTCGTTGGCCAGTTTCTCCGCAGTAGCCATCCAATGCCGGTCCAGCAAATTCAGTGTTTCCAGCATCCTCTTGTTGCCCAGGTAGTGGCGTTTTTCGTCAATCAGTGCTGAAACGCCGCTGCCAACGGTGGACTGGAATTCAAACGAGTCCGGAATATCAAGTTTTGCCTTGTTTGCATAGTTCCAGACCGCCCTTGCCAGGGGGTGTTCCGAGCCATATTCGATTGCGGCTGCAAGTGCCAGTAATTCATCTTTGGACACGTTTTCTGCCGGGAGCAAATCGGTCAGCGTGGGCTGCCCCTGTGTGAGTGTGCCAGTCTTGTCCAAAAGAATCACATCCACCTTGTGCAGCAGTTCCAGTGCCTCGGCGTTCTTGAAAAGCACGCCCATTTCGGCTGCCCTGCCTGTGCCAACCATTATGGCTACGGGCGTGGCAAGTCCCAGTGCGCAGGGGCAGCTTATGACCAGGACCGCAATGGCGCGTTCCAAAGCAAAGGGGAAGCCCAGTCCCAGGCACAGCCATGTCACCGCCGCGACTGCGGCGATTGCCAGCACTGCTGGCACGAACACGGCTGCCACCCGGTCTGCCAGCTTGGAGATGGGAGCCTTGGAGTTTGCGGCCTCCTCAACCAGGGCGATTATTTTTGAGAATGTGGTGTCCTTGCCCACATGGAGCGCCTTGACTGTCAGGAAGCCAGAACCGTTTAGTGTGGCGCTGATGACCTGGTCCCCTTTTGTCCGTTCCACTGGCAGGCTTTCACCTGTGATTGCCGACTGGTCAATCCAGGATGTGCCTTCCATGATGAGGCCGTCCACGGGTATGCGTGCGCCCTGGCGCAGCAACACCACGTCCCCAACCACCACTTCGCTGGCTGGGATTTCCATTTCCTTGTTGTCACGCATGACGGAGGCCGTGTCAGGAGCCAGTTGCATAAGTCGGCTTATGGCGTCGCTTGTGCGCCCTTTTGCACGGGCCTCCAGCCATTTGCCGAAAGTCACCAGCACCACGATCATGCCTGACGAATCCAGATACACGTTCATTGCCAGGTGCATGATGGCTTCCCAGTTTCGTTCAGGTGCGGCAAATGCCAAGGCTAGCCTGAAGATGGCGGCTATGCCGTAGATGTATCCAGCACCAGAACCCATTGCCACCAGCGTATCCATGTTGGGGCTGCCTTGGAAAAGGCGTTTGAGACCATTTATGAAGAAGTTGCGGTTGATGATGTGGATAGCTGTGCAGATGATGAGTTGCACCAGCACATTCACCATTGCGTACCTGCCATTGTCGGCCACTGGATTGAGAAAGTAGGGCAGGGGACCCTTGAACAAGCCCCATAGCCCCAGGTATGCCAGCGGCAGAAGCAGTATGAAAGAGGGCAGCAGTCTGGCCTTGAGATTGTCGATTTCGGTTTGCGCCGTATCGTTTCCCTGTGGCTTTTCTCCCTGAACCCTGGCGCCATAGCCCGCCTTCTTGATGGCGGCGCATATTTCCTGTGGATTTGCCTTGGCCTCGTCCAATTCCAGTTCCATCGTATTGCGCAGCAGATTTACATTCACATTGCTCACGCCTGGCACGGAGGAGGCCGCCTTCTGGACGTGCGCCTGGCATGCCGCGCAGGTCATCCCGCTTATGTCAAACTTTAATTTTTTCATTATTCATCCACAACTTGCCGCAGATTTTCACAGATTTTTGATTGAGGGCACTATAATTGAGGTGGGGTGATTTGCAAGGAACAAAACTCGTTCACTTCCCCAATTTTTCCATATGCCTAGGGCGTTTATGTGGGCGCCGATGCGGCACCCATTCAGGTTGCCTTAGTGCGAACATGCAACCAGCATCGATGTCGCTGTTTGATGTTGCACAATTTGGTTTCACTATATGAGGAGCAATGGTCCGTATTGTCTGGGGGCGCTAGGTGCAAAAACACAATGAAAACATGGCTATAATCCATTTTCATAAGCCAGTTTTTAGTGTATAATTATCACAATTTTGTTGTATCGCTTATTTGGAGAATTGTATGCGGCAAACAGATATGCTCAGTGTTGTTGTAGTAGGGCTTGGGCGCATTGCCTGGAGCTCGCATCTTCCTGCCTTGATGGCGCATCCTGGCTATCGCGTGGACGCGGTGATTGATCCTGTTGAGGAAAGGCTTGCCGAATGCAAGGAGAAGTACGGCATAAATGGCTATCGTACATTGGCGGAGGCATTGGGGAATGGTGCCTTTGACTTGGCGGTGATAGTGTCCCCGACCTGCTTCCATGCGGAGCAGTCGATCATGGCATTGGAGCATGGATGCAATGTATTCTGTGACAAGCCTGCAGCCATGAACATACAGGAACTTCTACGGATGCGGACTGCCGCGCAGGCGAATGGCAGGATTCTGGAGGTGTACCAGCCTTCGCGATACAGCGGCCCTCTGCTCTTCCTCAAGGAAATGATTCATTCTGGCGAGATAGGCGATGTGTTTTTGGTGAAGATACTGAGGGAGAACTTCACGTTCCGCAATGACTGGCAGGCGCTAAGGAAGAATGGCGGCGGCATGCTGCTGAACTATGGAAGCCATATGGTGGACCAGGCCAACTTCCTGTTTGACGGACCTGGCAAGGTTTTGGCTTGCACGGCGGACAGGGTGCTGAGCAAAGGGGATGCGGACGATGTGGTGAAGATGCTTATTCGGTATGGCAAGGTCACTGTGGACATTGACATAAACCAGGCATCGGCAGACCGTATGTTCAGTTTTGCGGCATACGGCAGCAGGGGCAGCGCCGTGCTTCCATTCAAAAGCACCACATGGCGTGTGCGCACATTGAAAGGTGATTTGGCAGAGGGCAAGGAACTGCATTCGGAATTGGCGGCTCCAGGCAGGGCATATCCTGCAGCAGAAGTGGACTTCACGGAGGAAATGGTCGCCACACCCGAGGTGCAGTCGCCTATTTCGCGCTATTATGAGAATCTCCACAAGGCAATCACCGCTGGCGAAAGGCTGCTGAATACACTGGATGAGACGGAGAATCTGGTTAGGATGATAGATTTGGCTGGCGAGCTGGCGAGGGGCAATGCTTGATTATGAGACATACGGGATTGCTTAGCGTTACATTCAGGGCCTTGCCCTTTGAGCGGATAATTGCATTGGCTGTGGAGGCAGGGCTTGATGGCATTGAATGGGGCGGCGATGTGCATGTGGTGCCAGGAGACTTGAAGACCGCGGAGCGCATTGGGCAGGCGACAAGGGACGCTGGATTGCGCGTCTATGCCTATGGTAGTTATTGGCGTGGAGACTGTGAGCCGACCATGATTGCGGAGACTGCCTCGGCTCTGGGCGCACAGTGGATACGTGTCTGGGCTGGAACATTGGGTTCGTCCGAATGTCCGCCTGAAACACGGCGTGAGATTGCCGCCAACTTGCGTGGCTTGTGCCGTCGCTGCAATGGATTGCAAGTCGCGGCGGAATGGCATCAGAATACGCTGACGGATACGGCTGCCTCCGCTTCAAGGCTGCTGGAGGATGTGGGAGAAGGCAATTTCTTCTGCTATTTCCAGCGAAATGCCCGCTTAAGCGACAACTTGAGTGAACTGGCAAGTTTTCCAAAAGACAGGATTCGTGCTGTGCATGTGCAGCAATGCGAGAATGGGCAGCGCCTTCCTCTGGTGGAGGGCATTGCGGAATGGCGGAAACTGCTGGCCGAAATACCTGCGGAGGCCCCTGCCTTGCTGGAATTCGTGAAAGGCAATTCCGAAGAGCAGTTCTTTGAGGATGCGAAGGTTTTGAGGCAGTTGGCTTGCGGAGGAGATTGAAATGGCATTTGACCTAGAACAAAGCCATGTTCGTTTCAATACGGCTGGGTATTCCTGCTGGCGGTCTGGAATGAAGTATTCCCATACCTGGCAGCACAAAATGCTGACTGACCAGGATTTGTGGGTGATAATGGAAGGTCATGGCCAGATAGAACTAAGGGACGGCCCTGCTGAACTATGCTCTGGCAGATGCATCTGGATGAGACCCAGCCATTCCTACGCAGTGGAGCAGGATCCTGACAATCCGCTCAAGATACACTGGTTCCACTTCGACACTCTTGACAGGCGAGGGCAAGTACAGTATCCTGGACTTGATGCAATACCAGAGTACTTTCATGGCGGCGGCAGCATGAATGTGATGCTCATGGCGCGCACGCTTTTCCGCGTCTTCAAGATGCAGCGGTCAAGCCAGGACAGTGCAGCTTCCGAGCACCGCAATGCCCTGCTAGCGCAAATCCTCAAGTCCTTGCTTAT
>JAFZZD010000610.1 GCA_017615955.1 Victivallales bacterium | reverse complement strand
GTCGTTTGTGTTAATGTGGGCGCCGAAGCGGCGCCCACTCAAGTTGCCTTGGCGGGAATGTGCGCTTTTGGCGTTAAAAAAGGTTATTGTGGGCGCCGAGGCGGCACCCACTCAAGTTGCCTTGGCGGGAATGTGCGCTTTTTTAGCAACCTGCGATGCGTGACAGTGCGGAGAGGTATTTTTCCCTGGTCTTCATCACCACTTCCTTGGGCAGTTCGGGGGCTGGTGGCTGGTGGTTGAAGCCGATTTCGTCCAGCCAGTCGCGGACGTATTGCTTGTCCAGGCTGGGCGGATTTGCGCCTGGCTTGTATGAGTCAGCGGGCCAGAAGCGGCTTGAATCGGGGGTGAGCACCTCGTCCGCTATGACGAGGTTTCCGTTATCATCCATGCCGAATTCGAATTTGGTGTCTGCGATGATGATGCCAGACTTTAGTGCGTGCTCGGCGGCGATGGTATAAAGGTCGATGGACAGTTTCTTCAGTTTCTCTGCCAGGTCCTTTCCCACGATGTCGCAGAGCTGCTCAAATGAGACTGGCATGTCATGGCCTGATGTTTCCTTGGTGGTGGGGGTGAATATTGGCTCGTCCAGCTTGGAGCAGTTCTGGTATCCAGGGCGCAGCGGGATGCCGCAGACCTGGGAACACTTCTGGTATTCCTTCCAGCCGGAGCCAGCCAGGTAGCCCCTGACGACGCATTCCACTGGCACCATCTTCAGTTTCTTCACCAGCATGGAGCGCCCGTCCAGGTCCTGGCTGTAGGGTTTGAGGTTTTCGGGATATTTTGCAACGTCGGCTGTGATGAGGTGGTTGGGCCTGCTGCCGAAGAGCTTGAACCAGAACAGGCTGAGCTGGGTGAGGACCTTGCCCTTGTCCGGCACGCCGTTTGGCATGATGCAGTCAAATGCGCTGATGCGGTCAGTTGCCACGAAGAGCAGTGAATCTCCCAGGTCATACACATCCCTGACCTTGCCTCTCATGGGGGCGGGGAGATTTGGCATTTCAGTTTCAAGCAGCGCGTGATTGGAATCGTACTTCATTTTTCGCCTTTTACTTTGACTTTTATGATTGGTGATTTAATTTAGGGCATTGATTCGGAGGCGATTGCCTCCATACCCAAAACGTTCTGAAATTGCCATAAGATAGCTTCTATTCATTTCACTTCAAGCAGAAATGGCAGTTTTGGAACATGTAGGACAACAATAAACAGGAAAGAGATTGCAATGCCAGTTGAGAATGCAGGAAAGAAGGCCACCCAGGATATGCTGGTGGATGTGTTTGGTCTGTATAGACGCTTCTATTTGTCCGAACCCGATGTGAATAATCCGGCCCAGAAGGTGTCCTTTGGCACGTCGGGGCACAGGGGCACTTCCCTGAACGGCAGTTTCACGGCCACTCACATTCGCGCCATAACCAAGGCCATAGCCGAATTGCGTGGCAGTTTCGGCGCAACGGGGCCTCTTTTCCTGGGCATGGACACTCATGCACTCTCCATGCCAGCCCATACCACCGCGCTCTCCGTGCTTGTCGCCAATGGCGTGCATACATACGTGGCGGCTGCGCCTGGCTTTACGCCTACGCCAGTCATATCCCGCTCCATAATACGCTACAACGAGGGACGCAAAGAGGGGCTGGCTGACGGCATTGTCATAACGCCGTCACACAACCCGCCCACGGATGGCGGCATTAAGTACAACGCAATCCATGGCGGGCCTTCTGGCGAGGACATGACGAAGGCGATTGCTGCACGCGCCAACCAGATCCTTGCTGAGGGCGGCGAGGATGTGAAGTCCGCACCTGTGCAGGAATTCGAGAAGAACCCGCTTGTTGAGGAATACGACTATATCGGCAAGTATGTGGAGGAGTTGAAGGACATCATAGACTTTGACGTCATAAAGAAGGCGCATCTGCGCCTGGGGGCAGATGCTCTGGGCGGCGCTGGCTTTGCGTATTGGAAGCGCATCGCGGAGAGATACGGACTGGACATAACGGTGTTCAACGATAAATACGACCCCACCTTCAGTTTCATGTGCGTGGACCATGACGGCAAGATTCGCATGGACTGCTCGTCCCCATACGCCATGGCGGGACTTGTGGCCATGAAGGACAAGTTCGACCTGGGCTTTGCCAATGACCCTGACTTTGACAGGCACGGCATTGTCTGCCCTGGCTATGGCCTCATGAATCCAAACCATTATCTGGCCGTGGCGATTGACTATCTGTACCGTACCCGCACGGGATGGCGTTCAGACGTGGGCATCGGCAAGACGCTGGTCAGCAGCATGATGATTGACCGCGTGGCGCAGCGCCTGGGGCGGAAGCTGGTGGAGGTGCCAGTGGGCTTCAAGTGGTTCGTGCCTGGCTTGTCCGATGGCACGCTGGGCTTCGGCGGCGAGGAGTCTGCGGGCGCGAGTTTCCTGAAACTGGACGGCAAGGTATGGAGCACGGACAAGGACGGCATCATACTGGCGCTTCTTGCGGCGGAAATCACGGCTCGCACGGGCAAGACCCCTGCCGAGCATTATGCCCAGTTGGAGAAGGACTTCGGCAAGTCATTCTATTCCAGAAAGGACACGCCAGCCACTCCAGAGCAGAAGGCGCGTGTCGCCTCCATTTCTCCTGAAAGCATAAAAATGACTGATTTGGCGGGGGACAAGATCACCGCCATTCTCACCAAGGCACCTGGCAACGGCGCGGCAATCGGCGGCATAAAGATCTGCGCGGAGAAGTCATGGGCCGCCATTAGACCCTCCGGCACGGAGAACATCTGCAAGGTCTATGCGGAATCCCTGCTTGGACAGGAGCATCTGGAGAAGGTGATTGCGGCGGCATCAGAACTGCTATAGCCCGCAGAATGAAGTCCAAGAGGATACTGTATCTTTTTGCGTCTTATCCACGCTGGAGCGAAGGCTTTCTGCGGCAGGACCTGGGAGGGCTTTTGGCTAGCGGCTTGCAGATCGTGGCCGCCAGCCTGTTCCCTGGCGACTGCCAGGTGCAGCCTGGCTGGCCGGTGGTGACATTCCTGACGGAAGGGGATGGCGGTATTGATGCGGGCGCCGAGGCGGCGCCCGCTCAGGTTGCCTTGGCGGGAACAAGCGCGGGGCGGGACAAGGAGGCGGGTAGCGAGGCTTCCTTTGGAATAGGGCTGTCATGCCTTGTGCCGCGACCGCTGCGGGCACCTTTGACCATGATGAGGCATCGCTGGCTTTTCAAGAAGTTGCTGCAACTTTGCAAGGAAGAGCACATAAGCCACATACATGGCGAATTTGCGGATATTGCTGGGCTCTTTGCCGCAAAGGCTGCTGCCAGGCTGGGCTGCACGTACTCCCTTGGGCTTCATGCAGACGACTGCCTCAAGATGAAGTACACGCCAGCCATCTTGTTCAAGAATGCATCTTTTGTTACAATATGCAATGAAAATGCAAGAAACATGCTTCTTGAAAAAGGGTGCATTGATGCGGGAAGGCTGCATCTTCTGAGGCATGGCGTGGATTTGCGCTTCTGGTCTTTCATGGAGAACAGGCACATTAACACTGAATTCGATGTGCTTTTTGCAGGGCGGCTGGTCCCAAAGAAGGGGCTGGATTTGCTGTTGGAGGCATTGTCGATGCTGCCGGCAAACTATACGCTAAAGGTGGCGGGCGCGGGGCCAGAGGAGGCGGTTTTGCGTAAAATGGCGCGGAATCTGGGCGTGTCAGGGCGTGTCACTTGGCTGGGCTGGCTGGGGCAGGAGGCGTTGCGGACGGTGTTCGCCACGTCTAGTTGCCTTTGCGTGCCTTCCGTTGAAGGGCGTGGCGGCATTGATGGTGTGCCGAATGTGATGCTGGAGGCCATGGCAAGTGGCCTGCCTGTGGTGGCTTTTGGCAAAGGCGGCATTGGCGAGGCATTGGATGCCGAGAATGGTTTTCTGGCGGAGGAATGCACTGCCGATGCCTTGTGCGGCGCTTTGCGTTTTCTTGAAGGCAATGCACCCGAAGCGGAAAAGCGCAGGCACGCGGCGCGAGCCAGGGTTGAACAGGATTTTGATGCGGCTAGGCTTGCCAAGGAGCGTGCCACATTGTTTGAGGAGATATAGAATATGTCGGCATTGTCGGACAAGATAATCAAGGCAAGCGCGATTGTCACTCTTGCGCACTTGTGCCTGAAGTTTGCTGGCTTGATACAGGCGAAGGTGGCGACGCACTACCTGGACAGTTCCACATACGAGGCAATCATTGTTGTTGCCTTCACTGGCGTGATCAACAGCATATTTCTCATTGGCGAAGAGGTGATCGGCCCTACTTTTCTTACGCTTTTCATGAAGGAGAAGGAGCAAAGCGGCGAGGAAAAGGCCTGGCGTTTCTGCAATTCCACGCTGACCTTGCAGTCCCTGGTGCTTCTTGCCGTGGTGGCGACCATTGCCTGTTTCCCTGACTTCTATATAAATCTGTTCACCACCTGGACGCCGGAAAACAACCCGACTGAATATCGCCTCCTGCGGCTGAGTCTCCAGATCCTTGCGCCCTCGTTGTATTTCCTCTCCATTGGAAGCACGACATACGTATTGCTGAACGGGTACAGGAAATTCTTCCTGGCGGCGTTCGGCGATGCGTCCACCAAGATATGCATTGTCATCGGGCTGATACTTGGCATTGGCATATTCGGCATGGACTATCATGCATTGCTGTTCAGCATTGTTGTGGGCAGCGTGGCTAAAGTCGTGACGCATCTATTAGGAATAACAAGCAAGGTCAAATACATCAGGCCCGCATTTGACTGGCGTTCTCCTGTGTTCAAGCGGATGCTGCTGCTTATGCTGCCGCTTTTCGCCGGCATCATATTTGCAAAGGTCAGGGACAATTTCAACAACATCTTCATACTTACCCACATACAGCAGAAGGGTCTGCTCATGGCGAATGACCTGGGGCGCAAGCTGTATTCGTCCATACAATGGCTGGTGCCATACGCCTTGCAGATTGCATTGTTCCCGTTCCTGTGCGAACTGGTCGGGAAGAACGACAGGGAGCGCCTGGGCGAGATAGTCAACAGCAGCTGCCGCATGCTGATTGCCACATTCGTGCCATTGGCTGTGATATTGAGCGTGCTTGCTCCGCAAATCGCGGTGCTGGTGTTCTACGGGGGCAAGACGGGCATTACCGTGGCGACCTGGAGCGGTCTTTCCACCGCATGCTATTGCCTGGTGCTTCCAGCCGCCGCAGTGGAATGTGTGCTCATGCAGGGCGCCTTCGCCGACCAGCGCACTGTGGCTGTGACGATCATCGGAGTTTTTTCCTCGTTGCTTAGTGTATTTTTAAGCTGGCTGTTTATAGTACGGTACAATGTGCAGCCCTTGGGTGCCATAGCGACTGTGGCTCTGGGCTTTGTGCTGTCACGCTATGTGAAGAGCTTCCTCCTGGCACTTTTCATGCGGACCAAGATGCCGATCTTCCACCTGAAGGAGAGTTTTGTCTTTCTTGTGAAGATGCTGGTTCTTGGTGGATTCGTGGCATTGGGGACATATCTTGCGTCGGTTTTGGTGGCGGATTTTCTGCCAGCCACAATCGTGTTGAGTTCCGACCTGGAGTATCCCCACGTGGCCAGGCAGTGGGTGGCGGTGCGCATCCTGTGCGCGGGCGTCGCAGGATTGCTGCTGACTTTGCTGGGCGCGTTTTTCCTGCGGATCTCGGAACTGTGGCAGATGATGGGATGGGCTTTCTCCAAACTCAGGCATAAAAAGTGATTAGTGGACAGTGGGCAGTGGACAGTGGACTGCCACAGTCCACTGCAAACAATATTGAGGTATATAGAACATGAGATTGATTTCCTGGAATGTGAATGGAATAAGGGCTGTGCTGGGAAAGGGACTGCTTGACTGGATGGGCAAGGAGCAGGCGGATGTATTCTGCTTCCAGGAGACCAAGGCGAATCCTGAGCAGTTGGGGCCGGAACTTCTGGATGTGCCTGGCTACAAGTGCGCATATATGTCGGCGGAGAAGAAGGGATACAGCGGCACTGCATCCTATTTCAAGGAGGAGCCACTTTCTATTTCTAATATGGGCTGCCCCGAATTCGACTGTGAGGGCAGGGGACTTCTGCTGGAATATCCAGATTTTACCTTGATTAACTGCTACTTCCCCAACAGCCAGGAAGGCGGGGCACGGCTTCAATACAAACTGGATTTCTGCGATGCGGTGCTGGATATTTGCAACAGCCTGGTGGCGAAAGGCAAGAACGTGATTGTGTGCGGTGACTACAACATTGCACATGAGAGAATTGACCTTGCCAGGCCTGACGACAACGAGAACAACGCTGGATTCCTGCCAGAGGAACGTGCCTGGATGACAAAGTACCTTGACGCGGGGTACGTAGATGCGTTCAGGCACTTTGACAAGTCGGCGGGAAAGTACACATGGTGGTCGTACCGTGCTGGGGCAAGGCCAAGAAACATCGGATGGAGAATTGACTACCACTGCTTCAACAATGCGTTCCTTCCTCATGTTAAGGAGGCTGCCATACATAGCGATGTGATGGGTTCTGATCATTGTCCAATTTCAATAATTGTAGGATAACAACAAGGGAGTCTGTAAGAATGAATCGTATTTCAGTCAAGGTGTTGATGATTTTGGCGCTGATGGTGTCGCTGTTTGTGTTTGCCCAGGATGCCCAGGATGCCAAGGAAGACAAGACCATAAAAATCCTCATGATAGGGAACAGCTTTTCGGAGAGCGTGCTATCCTACTTCCCGGAGATGGTTAAGAATGACGGCACGATAAAGATGAGGCTGCGTCAGGCATACATTGGTGGTTGCACCATTGAGCGTCACCTCAATGAATATGACAAAGCAAAGGCGAATCCGAAGCACCGTCCATACACCACCAACTTGGAACTGCCTGGTGCGCCAAAGACAAAGGATGGCAAAAAGTGGAAGGCCAACCTGCCCGAAATGCTGGCGGACGGAACATGGGACATTGTGACGATACAGCAAGGTTCCAGCCACAGCTGGCGCCCTGAAACATATCAGGCCGATGCGGACAGGCTTGTTTCAATTGTGAGGGAATACCAGCCCAAGGCTGAGATAGTGGTGCATGAGACTTGGGCATATCGTTGCGATTCACCGCGCCTGACTACCTGGAAGATAGACCAGGCCGAGATGCACAAGCGCGTCAGCAGTTGCTACAAGGATTTTGCTTCACGTTACAAGTTCCGCCTTATCCCAGTTGGTGATGCTGTCGATATCTTCCGCAAGCAGGTTGCCAAGCCCTTCAAGCCCCTGACGGCTGAGGAGAAGGCGGCTCTTGTATATCCCAAACTGCCTGACGAGAACGGTGATGTTGTGGGAAAGAGTTCTTGGGTAAACAAAAAAGACAGCAAAGAGCGTGAACTGAAGGTGGACTACATTCACCTGAACAAGCAGGGGCGTTATTTGCAGGCCTGCGTTTGGTATATGTATCTGTTCGGAAAAAGCGGGGCTGATATAAAAATCTTCCCCAAGGATATGAAGGCAGAGACTTGCCGCACTATGATCAAGTGTGCGGAGAAGGCAATACAAGACAACAAATAAAAGATCAGGAGACGAGAGAATGGCACTGGTTCTTAACAATCAGAAGACATTGAAGACGCTGCTTCACGTGAATTACTACGAAGGCCTGGGGCGTTTGCCAGGTTTGTTCAAGTTGGCAGCGCTGAACGGCTGCGACGGCGTGGAACTGCGTGGCTTCAACAAGTTTGAGGAAAGCGAGGAGAAGTATCTTGCAATTATCGAAGAACTGAAGCAGAAGTATCCCCAGTTCGAACTCACATTCGGCTATCCTATCGACTATATGAAGGATGATGACGCGGCGAGAATCGCGGAGGCCGAGGAGAATTTCTACAAGAGGCTGCAGTGGGCGAAGGAGAAGTGCGGATCTAAATTGTTCAACTTCTTCACTGGCGGGCTTTATGGCAAGAACACCCAGTACCGCGAATACTACAGGAATGGCAGCGCGGCGGCCAGGGAGGAGCACTTTGAAAGGGCGGCGGCAGGCCTCCATCGCATCAATGCGGAACTGACGCGCCTGGACATGCGCATTGCCCTGGAGACACACAACTGCTATCTCCATGACCTGCCATATCCTTGCTCAAAACTGCTGAAACTGGCCGATGCGGACAGGGTGGGCGTGAACTATGACCACGGCAACATGTTCATCAACCCCAATGGTCCCCAGACCATAAACGAGGTGTTTGACATTCTCAAGGGCAAGATCTTCTACGCCCACTTGAAGAACATGATCCGCACATACGACTACAAGTATGCGGGTTGCCTGCTGGAGCAGGGCAACATCAACACCATGAGAGTGGTGAACCTGCTGCGCAATGAACTGCCAGACGGCATCATGGCGATTGAATTCCCAAGTTCGGGCGACAGCATCATCGCCGCCAAGCGCGACATGGAGTACATCCGCTTCATCCAGGACTGGCTCTGCAACAACCAGTACTAATACGGGGCAGTTGCAAAAACTAATTATTTG
>JAFZZD010000609.1 GCA_017615955.1 Victivallales bacterium | reverse complement strand
TGTGCGCGGGCGTTTTCGCCCGCGTTAAAGTCCTGTGCGTACGGGGCGGCTGAAGCCGCCCCCTTCGAGGAAAGGCGCGGGCGTCAAAGTCCCGCCCCCTTCGAGGGCGTTTTCGCCCGCGGACGGTTATTTTCCAGCGGGTGTCCCCGTCACACGCACGTAGTCCAGCATGAACTCCTCATTAAGCGTACTGGATTTCTGGGGATGCGAATAGATTGCGAAGTAGATCAGTTTGACTGGCTTGAATGGTTCTTCCTTACGCTCCATGCGCTTCTTAGCGCTATATCCGTCCTTTGCCACATTGATTGCCCTGACAGAGAACACGTCGTGCTTTTCGTTCTTGCAGAAGTAGATCCAGTCGGAACGTGTCTTGCCTGTGCTGTCGATGTAACTGTAAACTGCCTGGAGCGCCAATTTCTCCGATGGATTCCTGAAGCGGATTTCAATGTATGGGCTATTGCTTAAATCAGCGCCGTCAAGCCCCGTGAGAAGCAGATTGCCATAGCTCCTGCGATTTGGGAATGTGTATGAGATTCTTGCCTGGCCGGCCTCCCATGTCACCTTGCTGCCTTCTTTCACATTGGTCTCCTTTCCTTTTTCATCCTTCACCTGGATGGAGGCATATATCTTCTTGCTGGTGGCAAGGGAATCCGAGGCGGGATCCTTCTGGCCCACCAGACGGATTGCGGGCAGAACACTCACATTGTTGAAGTTGCCATACACGGGTATCCAGCAGCTCAAGCCGTGCATCTGCGGCACGCCGCTTCTCTTGTTGCGGCATATGTTCATGCGCAGAACAGGGTTCTCGTCAGCGGGGTCAATGCCGATTTCCGCCAGGTCGATTGCCATTTCCATGTTGTAGAAGTCCTTGCCCTTCAATACCTTGATGTCAGCATTTGTGTTGTATTCACGGTTCATCTTTCCCTTGAGCGTATCGTAGTCCAGAATCACACCGTCCAGGTTGATGGTGACATTGCGGTATGCCTTGGGACGCTCCATCTTGTCGGAGCGGAAGAAGAATTCAATGCTGTCGTCCGTATAGACATTGCTGTCCCTGTCCTTGCAGAGCAAGCGGGCTGAATCGATGTGTGGGTCCTCCGCCCGCAGGCCGATGTAGAGTTTGCCGTCATTGCGGAAAGCCATCTTGAATGTGGTGCCGAATGGCGGCGGCATGGGCGCATTGGCAAGGCGGAACTTGTATTCAGGCAGCCCCTTCCAGAACGCATCGTCCAGATTGCCGTCGATCACAGGCGCCTTAGCCTTGGACATCAGAAGGATCGTGTCGTTGGAAAGCTTAGCCTCCTTCTGGTATGCACGCGCCACCTTGCAGAAGTCATTGAAGTAGGACTTTCTAATCCAGGCGATTCTGTCTGCATAGATCGAGCCAGCGGGCGCCAGGCCTTCCGCCTCAGTCAGGGACTGCTCCATTATGTCCAGCACTTCAGACGAGTAGATATCCTCGTACAATTCCTTGCCGGAGAACTTTGCGAAGCTGGCCTCCACGTTGCCAGTGGTGTTCTTCACATTCTCCCACTGGAATATGGCGGTGTCGAAATACTTCTTCATGGGCTTTGCGGCCAGGCCGTAGAACAGGTCATAGTAGCGTTCCAATTCCGCCTTGACATCGTATGGAGCCCCCCACATTGCCTTCATGGAGGCAATGAACGTCAGATGGTTCTGCCCCAGGTCAACCACAGTCTTCTGCCCCTTGTGGACTGGATTCACCTGCATTTCACGCCCAGCAAGCCTACCCGCCAGCGCCGTGTCGTTGAGTTCGATGAAGCATCCCTTGATCTTGGGATAGCGGCGGAACCAGTCGTTGGCGATGTTGGGCAGATAGTAGGGATAGGTGTCCCTGTAGGGCATCAGATATTGCCACACGGTGATTTCATTTACCTTCTCGCTCCACATCTTCAGCGTCTTGTCAAAGGAATCCTGGTAGCGCTTGCTGCCGAAGAAGAACATATACGGGTCAACGCAAATGGAGATGACCACATTGTCCGGCAACTTGAAGTCTGGCGGATAGTAGTAGTCCTCATACGCCAGGCAAATGACCTTCTTGCCAGGATACTTTGCCTTCACATGCTCCGCGACCTTCGCGACAAAGGAATACACCAGATTGCTCATGCCCGCGCGTGGCTTCGAGGAGAGCATGGCCTTGCACTTCTCACAGTGGCATTTCGCCAGGTTGAAGCAGTCATCCGGCGAAACATGGACAAAATGCTCGTTGGGATGCATGTTAACCCAGAATTTCGCCTTTGGATCCTTTGCGTAATATGCATCTATGGCATCGCAGTATATCTTCAGGAATTCAGGATTGGTAAAGCAATACTGGGGATATTTAATCCATCTGCGCTGGGAAGGCTTGGTGTCAGGAGCGAACGCTCCCATTTCCCGTTTCCCGTCCGCACGAAGGGCGAATATCTCTGGCTTTGTCTCATGATATGGGAAGTAGAAGTCCATCATGGAGTGGTTTGAAGACCCCTCCTGGATGCCGAACGCCCGCATTCTGCGGTTGAACACCAGCGAATCCGTTGGCTCGAATTCATTCCAGGTCCAGGGCCAATAACTGCGGCTGTAATACGCGGGCGTCTGGTCTATGGGCAGACCAGTCACCTCGACTTTCTCCATTGGCTTGTAGCATTCGCCGAACGTTCCAGGCGCATACCAGCGCACACCAAGGAAGCGCTCGATGAATTCGTATGTGCCGAAGAGCAGGCCGAAGTCGGCTTCCTTGCGGGAGACAGGGTTGGCATCGCAGTCCGCACCCATGATGGAAATGTCGCCGCCATTAAGTTCCGCAATCCTGAAACGCTCCTTGCCCGCATACTCACTGGCATCAAAGTCCGCCGTTTTCGGCAATTCCCCATGCGCGCCGAGATATATCGCCTTGCGGCCAGCAACTTTGGCATTTACGATTTTCGCCTCGGCACCAGAAACCTTCTTAAGATAGTCCGCAAGCTCCTTTGCAGAATAGACAGTAGTCTGCGGCGCACCCTCGCGGATCACAATGTCATAGTCGCATTTCCCGTTCTCGACTATCACCGCTGCCATCACCATGATCGGCAGCAAAACAACCGCACACACCATCTTCTTGAGAAATAAAACCATTACCTGCTCCTTCAAATCTTGACACAATTACTCGCCTAGCCTCCTAGGATTTTCGCATATTATAACAATTTAATAAAGCAAGGCAATAGCCATAACACAAAATAAACTCCGCGCCTCTGCGTCTCTGCGCCTCTGCGTTAAAAAAACTCTGCGCCTCTGCGCCTCTGCGTTAAAAAAGCGCCTCTGCGTTGTATTCAACGGGATGGAAAGGGGATTGTGCCGGCATTCAATATTCTGCTGTCCCACTCAATATACCAGGGAGCCTGATAAGAGGCATTTGGCACGGCAAGGAAATCCCATAGCAGACGGCTGCTGCAATGCCCGTCCAGGAATGCAATATTGACTGCATCCCTATGGCGGTTCGCGCCCTCCCCCTTTGAATCCCAGTCCAAGTCCAGTTCCTCCATGAGATTGTCCCAGTGGTTCGCACCATAGATTATGCATTGGTCCCCTGAATCAAAGACAAGATAGCCTTCAGCAGGACTGGAAATGGCCACATTGATGGGACCGCGGTTGGCCTGCGTACCATCGAAATTCCAGCCATAGTTGCCATCATACAAATGCAATTCCTCAACAGAATCGCTCTTTGGCCCGGCCTTGGGACTGCTGGGGCATTTCAGCACGTTTATGTCACCATAGTAAGGCAGAGTATATCTCGCCCAATTGGTGCCGGCATGCCCGTATGTGGAATTGCGGATGTAGGGCGGCAGCAGATTGCCATTGTCACCCGCATATTGCATGAAGGCATATTGCAACTGCCTTAGATTAGATGTGCATGAGATTTTCTGCGCCTTGCCCTGGGCGCCATACAGCGCCGGCAGCAGAATGGACAACAATATCGTGCATACGCATACGCACGTCAGCAATTCAATCAATGTAAAATGTCTTGTTCTTGGCATATAACCCTCCATTTTTCCCAATTAACGTAAAAAATGGAGGGATATTGTGCCGTAATGATAAAAAAAGCAATCTTATTTTATCAAATAATTCAAAATCTTGCAATACACCTAGAATTGCAATTCATTCATTATATCTAAAGTTTCAAGATTGAATATAGTGGCTTTCATATCTTGGTATATTGCAAAGGAAGCGGGATAGCCGCCCTTGGGCAATGACAGGGAACCAGGATTGAGGGCAATCACGCCAGATTCCAGCTTTTTCAGCATGGGAAAGTGGGTATGGCCGTATGCCAGCACATCTGCCGTGCCCAGAGGCGGCAGCCTGTCGGGGTTCCAATGGTGTCCATGGGTCAGGAAGAACTTCAGGCCATCCACCAGCAAAGTGGAATATTCCGCCATGATGGGAAACTTCAGCAGCAGCTGGTCCACTTCCGCATCGCAGTTTCCCCTGACTGCGATGATTTTTGAGGCGTATTTGTTAAGTATGTCCGCCACACTGGGTGGCGCATAGTCTGCCCGCAATGGATTTCTTGGCCCATGGTAAAGTTCATCCCCAAGAAGTACGATTTGCTCGGGCTGAAGTTTTTCCAGATGACTTTCCAGTTTAAGAAGCGCCTCGGGCGAGCCGTGTATGTCTGATGCAAAAAGGATTTTCATTGTCTTGTGTAACTATTCAACCGCCCTCTTTAACGCAGAGGCGCAGAGGCGCAGAGAAATTTGAGTTGTGACTTTTGCTTTTCCTGCGTTTATCGTATGGTTATGCAGAGGTCCTAAAGGACCGGTGATTTCCTGATTTTGCTGCGGAGGCAAAAC
>JAFZZD010000063.1 GCA_017615955.1 Victivallales bacterium | reverse complement strand
GTCCACAGTCCACAGTCCACTAAGGCAGCACCCAGTATCCTGGCAGGTCGCTTAACTTTGCAGCGGGCATCCTTTGCTGTGGCGGCTTTGAATCGCCTGGGCACATCAAGTAGCCTGTCACGCTGGCGGCAGGACCTATGGTTTCCCATACGGTATATTCGCTGGCCGCCACGGTCTGGTTTTCCAGATTGCACCAGCGCCGCCAAATGGGCCATTGTGTGGCTTTTGCCTTGTCGCCGCCGAATACCATTTCAATCGCCTTTGGCGCCATTCCGTATGTCCAGCGATATGGGGTTATGCCAGGCACATATTCCGCTATGCCGTCCACATACGAGGGCAGGTCCAGGAATGCCACGGGATATATCTTGCCCAGGCCGCTTGTAAGCGTGGTGCCTTGGGGATTGCATCCATTATGGAAATCGTTGGCAAGTGAAGCGGCATCCAGGTATTTCCTGTCCTTTGTCCAATGGTGCACTACAATCAGGAATTGAGCGCGCCTTAACGGGTGGCATTGTCCCCATCCCATAGTATGCACCCAGCCTTTCTGCGGGGCCCACCATGGGATGCGGTAGGCGTAAGAAGTGTCCATTTGCCGGCATAAGTCGTTTGCTATGTTGATGGTGCGTTTCCTCCAGTGGGTGAAGAAGTAGTCCAGTTCCGCTGGTGTGCCGAAATCCATTTCCGCAGAGAAAATCAGTGGGATCCAGCGCCAGGAATTTTTCTTTTGGTCTTTGACGATGCTGTCCTTGAGCTTTCTGATTTCCGCCAGATAAATGTCGTCTCCAGTGAGTGCGTGGAGATTCACGGCTGCCTTTACCAGGTACTCTGCTGGCAGATTGTTGTCTTCAGTCCAGACAACAGTTTTAGTCTCTGTCTGGAATCTGTTTTTCTTGGACTTGATTTCGTATGCCATTGAGCGTGGATTTGTCTTGACTGCGAAATTCCATGCCTTAATTGCTGAGACTAGGTATTTTTCCTTGAAGGAATCGTGGCATCTGGCCATAAGCGCGGCATGCGCGGCATACATCAGTGAACTTTTGCGTGTGGCCTTGGCAAGCACATATTGCATCGTGTCCTTTTCTGCAACGTTGCCGGGGACGGGATGCGACGTGGTCTCGATCCAGGTTCCCACGCCCCCATCTGGCTGCTGGCCTGCAAGCAACTCTTTAAGCCCCCATTCCGCCTCGTCAAGAATGTCCGCGATGCCATTGCTGTTTTCAGGAATGTTCAGCTGCCCGTCACGGAAATTCTCCTTTTTCATGATATAGACCGCGCATAAGTCATTGACGATGTTGAGGTGCATAGGCCTGCGGTCATAGTCCGCCGCATCGTGCCAGCCACCCTCAAGACGCAGCATTCTATAATTCTTGTTTTCCATTCCAGCCAGGTCGCAGCGTATGATATCGAACCACTTTGCCTTGGGGGTGAGCTTTCCTTCGTCACTGGCAAAGGTGCCCCGCACAACATTTGCATGGCATTTCCCCGCTGTCCAGTGGGTGTATGGCTCTGTCTTGGCTATGCCGCAGCGCTTCTGGTAAAGGCCCCCGCAATGCACACGGAACGCCTCTTCAGCGGCCCATTTGCTTATGCGGAACACCTGGCTTCTGCCAACGCCAGGAACTTTCAGATAATATTCGCCTTCCCTGGTGACTTCGCTGAAGTCCAGTTCGTAGGTATTCTCGCCAGTGAAAGGCGTGCCTTCCTTGGTGAAACCATCCTCTTTTCTGGGCACGAGCCCACCAGGAACGTTTTTGTG
This sequence comes from Victivallales bacterium, assembly GCA_017615955.1. The sequence goes on along the minus strand of JAFZZD010000063.1, from coordinate 1,541 downwards.
CAGGACAATCTGCCCGCTTGCCGCGTCAAGCAGCTCCCAGGATGCAATTGGAGCCTTTGGCTTCCATGCACCGTATTTTGGCCCCAGCCAGGCGCCTATGTACGCGAACTTTGGCGCCTCAGGCAGATACCCCACCTGGTTCACCTTGAAAAGCCGGCTTTCCTTGTTTTCGTCGTAGCCTTTCATTGGCTTGTCACTAATGCGGAAGCAGGTGTGCATGATTCTGGCTTCTGGCTTCTTTGACAGTGGGTCTTTCAGGCCATTTGGCACCGGCCAGTAGCCAGGCTCGGAGGCCAGGGCTATTCCCTCCTTGTCATCATCTGTCTGGTACACGCTGGTATATGGATCAAGAAAGGTCAGCATCATGGCTGCCAGCATTATGAAGCAATTCATATTTGTCTCTCCTATTGTTTGATGTGTGCGCCGAAGCGGCGCACACTCATGCTGCTCTGGCGGAAATTGAGCATTCAGCAGGAATGTGTCTTCGGATGGGCACGGTGGAGCATTCTACTCCAGCAGTTCCTTCAGGCTTTCAATCGTGACAGGTTTCAGCAGTATACCGGTGAAGCCTTGCTCTTTGTATGACTTGGGAGCCTCAACGTCTGCCGTTATTAAATACACGGGCAGGTCCTTGAAAGTCGCATCGGCCCTAAGGTGCTTGATCAGCTCCTCGCCGTTCATTTCAGGCATCCACATGTCCGTAAGCACAATGTCAAAGGGTTCTCCTTCCTGTTTTTTCAGTATCTCCAGGGCTTCGACACCATTGGTTGCCATGACAATGTCAAAGGTTCCAAGTTTTTTCAGCATGGCCTTGAGTACCAGCAGGTTCGTCTTTTGGTCATCCACCAGGAGCAGACGGTGGCATTTCCGTTTTATCACAAGTTTTTCAAATGTGGTGGTATTGTTTTTAGGTTCTTCGTTAGACACCTCCACTTCGTAGAGCGTAATTGAGAACGTGGAGCCTTTGCCAAGGTCGGACTGGACTTCCAGCTTGCCTTTCATGGCAAGGGCCAGCTGGCGGCTGATTGTCAATCCCAGGCCAGTTCCACCATTGCGCGATGTCTTTGTTCCGAGCTGGACGTATGGCGACGCGATGCGCGCCAGATCTTCCTTTGATATTCCCTGTCCAGTGTCTTCCACCTGAAGACGGAATGTACCCTTCTTGAATGCCGTTCTGATTTCCACGTGCCCCTCTTTTGTGAATTTCATGGCATTGCCGACCAGGTTGAATGTTATCTGCCTGAGGCGTTGCGCATCCAGCATCAAAGTTGGCATATTATCGACTTTGCAGCGTATTTCGACCTTGCTGTTCTTGTTGGAGATCTTGAATGATTCCACAATCTCCTGCACCAGTCTGGTGCAATCGGTTGGTTCTGGCTTGATTTCCATCCGTCCTGCCTCAAGCTTGGATATGTCCAGAACGTCATTGATAAGATTGAGCAATGTCTTGCTGCATACCAGAATGGAGTCCAGTGCAGTTTTTCTTTCCTCTTCAGTGTCGAAGCCGGTTTTCAACATCTGGGAGAAGCCGATGATGGCGT
>JAFZZD010000608.1 GCA_017615955.1 Victivallales bacterium | reverse complement strand
TATCCGATGTATGATTGGGCGCATGGCCTGGAGGATTCAATTGAGGGGATAACCCACTCGCTTTGCTCCCTGGAGTTTGAGAATCACCGTCCGCTCTACGATTGGTTTTTGAAGCCTCTGCCAGTGCATCGTCCGCAGCAGATTGAATTTTCGCGCCTTAACCTCAACTATACCGTGATGAGCAAGCGCAAATTGCGCCAGCTGGTGGAGGAGAGGCATGTTGCTGGCTGGGATGATCCGCGCATGCCCACGCTGTGCGGCCTGCGGCGTCGCGGCTATACGCCGACTAGCATACTCAGCTTCATGAAGCTGGTGGGATTGACCAAGTTCAATGGCCTGACTGACTATGCGGTGCTGGAAAGCTGCCTGAGGGACGAGCTCAACAAGACGGCGCCTCGCTACATGGCTGTGCTGCATCCGCTGAAAGTCACCTTGACCAACTATCCCGAAGGAAAGAGCGAGATGCTGGAGGCTGTCAACAATCCCGAGGACGAAAGCGCAGGCAAGCGAAATGTGTGCTTCAGCAGGAACCTCTACATTGACAGCGATGACTTCGCCGAAAATCCTCCACCGAAATACTATCGGCTTGCGCCAGGGCAGGAGGTGCGTCTGCGCTGGGGCTACATCATCAAATGCAACGAGGTCGTCAAGGACGCGCAAGGCAAAGTAGTTGAATTGCTCTGCACCTACGATCCTGAGACCAAGGGCGGCAATCCCACCGATGGCCGCAAAGTGAAGGGAACCATCCACTGGGTGGAGGCGAACACCTCGATTGTGGCTGAAGGCCGTCTGTATGACCGCCTTTTCACAAAGGAATTTCCCGAGGATGTTGAGGAAGGCCATTCCTTCACCGAATACATCAATCCCGCATCGCTGACGGTTTTGAAGGACATGCGCATAGAGGCTGCGGCCGCACAGCTGCCGCCTGAGACCAGAATACAGTTCGAGCGTCTGGGATATTTCTGCACGGACAGGTATGATCATAAGAAGGAAGCCCCAGTCTTCAACCGCACGGTCACTCTTAAGGACAGCTGGGCCAAGATAGAGAAGAAGAACGCTCCTGCCCCGCAGGCATCCAAACCACAGCCTAAGCCGCAGACAAAGGCAGAGGAGAATGTGGCGCTTATCGGCATCCAGGACTTCGCCAAGCTGCATCTGGTGAGCGCCAGAATACTGGAGGCGGAGCCTGTTCCAGCAACAGACAAGCTGCTGAAACTGAAGGTGGACTGTGGTGACGCGCAGGGAGCCAGGCAGGTGGTGGCAGGCATAGCCAAGGCTTATGCGCCAGAGCAGCTCATAGGCAAGACAGTCGTGCTTGTGGAGAATCTCAAGCCTGCTGTGCTGTGCGGCTTGACGTCATGCGGCATGATACTTGCGGCGAAGCATGGCAAGGAAATCAGGCTTCTTACGCTGGACGGAGATTTGCCAGTCGGCACGACAATCGGATAGGAAATGTCGTGCAGCAGAGCGCATCTCTGAACAATCGCTTACAAATAAACCTTGATGACGAATAATAAAGGCTTGCACCAATGAAACAATTATTTACAGCCAAAGTCACGGAAGGCATCATG
>JAFZZD010000607.1 GCA_017615955.1 Victivallales bacterium | reverse complement strand
CAGCGCAGCCAGTATCGCATTCGATGTGCTGGCGACAGACGCGGCGAAATTCACTGTGTATCAGCTTCAGGGCAAGGAGAGCAAGGGCGTCACCACATATTCGCTGAAGAGCCTGCAGAGCACCACTCTGAAGGCCAACGTGAACGCCACCACCAAGAACCTGCTGCTGGAGGCAGGCACATACTACGTGTCTATGGAGAGCACCAATGCCAAGAAGGGCGGCTATGCGGACTACACTGTCGCCACCAATGCAAAGAGTAGTTTCTTCACGGAAGGCGACAATGGCGATGACGTGTGGAATGCGGCCAATCTGCCCGACTTCGGCGGCGAATGGGAGGACTGGACTGGCTATGGCGACGCCATCGACTACCGCCGTCTGGAAATGGCAACGCCTGGCCGCCTGACGCTGGACCTGACCGCAACAGACGCAGCCAAGTTCACTGTTTGGCAGCTGGACGCCAAGACCAACAGGCTGAAGTCGGTGCAGGCCACGACCCTCGCGGCGAACAAGGCGAAGACGCAGTACACCGCCTCCACCAAGGAGCTGCTGCTCAACGCGGGCATGTACTACATCTCGATGGAATGCACCGCCGCCAAGAAGGGCGGCAGCGCGGACTTCACGGTGGCGTATGGCGACAGGTACGAGCTGTTCGAGAACTGCGACAACAGCAATGACACGTGGAAGGCGGCTGCCCAGAATGGGTTGCTTGGAATCGGCGACAACGCGACTGGCTGGGTTGGCTTCGGCGACGCCAGCGACTTCTACGCATTCCAGGTGGACGAGTCTGGAAAGCTGTCATTGATATTCGACGAGGACACGGAGGCCGCCGTCAAGGCGAAGCAGCTCAAGCTGAGCTGCCTGGACGCCAAGGGCAAGACTGTCTCGCTGGCCGCGTTCAAGAACGGCAGCGTGGACACCAGCAAGGCTCTGGCGTCCGGCACATACTATCTGGGCGTGACCTGCGCCAACGTGCAGAAGTACGACACGAGCTACAGCGTCAACATTGGCATGCTGGCATAAAGGTAGTAGCGACGGCGTCTCCGCCGTCGCACCAAGGGCGAGTCCATCGCTAGGGGGATTCGGCGATAGTGGTGTGCAACGGGCGTGTGTTTTTCAATAGGCATCCCATTGGTGCGACGGCGAGGTACGCTACGCTAAGGCCGTCGCTACTTATACGCTGCTGTTGCTACTAAATAAAAATGCAGCCGAGCAACTTGACAAATTGAATATTGCGGATTATTATCCGCTTTGTCGTTTTTGTCATATTTTGTCATTAATTTCACAGGAGGAATTATGATTCTTACATTAAAGGAGCTGGCAGAGCATCTTAAGTTGAATGAGCGCACGGTTTTGCGCATGGCGAAGAACGGCCAGATTGAAGGCTCGAAGGTGGGCGGTCAGTGGCGTTTCAATGGCAGCCAGATAGACAAGGTATTCTTCAAGAAGCCTGAAAAAGAGGATGACGTGCCGTTGGAGGTTCTGACCCGTTCCCGCATCGGCATACCAGTGAGCCGTCTGATTGATGAAAACCGCATTTTCCTTGACATGAAGGCAAAGAATGTGGACGAAGTGATTGATGAGTTGACGCCAGCAGCTATTTTCAATACATTTGTGCTGGACATCAAAGACCTGCGCGAGAAGTGCAAGAAGCGTGAGGAATTGCTGAGCACTGGCGTTGGCAATGGCATTGCCGTGCCCCATCCAAGAGATCCCATTTCATCTCTGCGCACGCTGGGCTGCTTTGTCATCGGGCGTTCCAAGAAGGGTGTTGACTACAATGCCGCCGACGGCAAGCCCGTGAACTACTTCTTCCTGATTTGCTCGCAGTCCATTGAACTGCATCTGCATCTGATTGGCCAGGTCGCCAGCCTTGTGAACGACCCCACCTTCATGAAGGCTGTGAAGGCCGCCAAGGCACCGAAGGACGTGATCACCGCCATCATGGCCCATGAGCGTGCCGAATTCCTGAAGGCCACGCAGAACCCAGAAGAATAAGTGGACAGTTTCATAAACTAATTATGTGAGCGCCGAAGCGGCGCTCACTCAGGTTG
>JAFZZD010000606.1 GCA_017615955.1 Victivallales bacterium | reverse complement strand
GTCCAGCAGCCGAAAACATACAAGTTGCTCAACTTGAGTGAGCGCCGCTTCGGCGCTCATACGGACGCCCCCCCCGCATGGAAAACCAGGCATTCCTCGTAGGGGGCGGCTTCAGCCGCCCCGATACGCCCCACGCGCATGGAAACACAAGGGAAAGACCCCATTGTCAAACTGCGCCTTAGAAAAACAACTGCAACCTGAAGATTTGAAGAATTGGCGAAAAACAGTATATTAAGCGCAAAATCATACCGATGAAGTCCGCAGGGAAACTTGCGGATGGAGGAAACTCTGGAGAATCTCCGTAAGGAGTGCCGAAGGTGCAAGGTCTGGTGACAGGCTGAATCTCTCAGGCAAAAGGAAAGAGTCGGAAATATGGCAAAAGCCTTTTTCTTCAGAGAGCCGTCAGAAAATCTGGCGGCTTTGTCATTTCAACAACAGGAGAAAGGAATTTGCAAATGGAAGCGTTTTTATCGAAACTTGCGGATTTTAATGACGCCCTGAACACGTTTATCTGGGTCAAGATTGGCCTGGTGCTGCTTCTTGGCACGGGCGTCCTGATGAGCGTCGCCACCAATTTCTTCCAGATCACACATTTGCGCCATTGGTGGAGCAAGACATTCATGGGCCTTTTCCGCGCGGATTCCCATGACAAGTCCGACAAGCGTTCCGTCTCCCAGTTCCAGGCGCTTTGCACTGCATTGGCCGCAACCATCGGCACTGGCAATATCGCCGGTGTCGCCGCCGCCATCGCCATTGGCGGGCCTGGCGCGGTCTTCTGGATGTGGGTGGCCGCGTTCCTGGGCATGATGACCAACTTTTCCGAGAATGTGCTGGGCATCTACTATCGCCGCCGCAACAAGGAGAACGAATGGAGCGGCGGCCCAATGTACTATCTGAACGAGGGGCTGGGGTCCTATCGTGGCTGCAAGATGCTTGGCAAGGTCCTGAGCATATTCTTCGCATTCTCCGCAATTCTCGCCTCATTCGGCATTGGCAACATGGGGCAGGTCAACAAGATTGTCAAGAATGTGGAAGCGGCGTTCTTCGGCAATGTGAATCCAGTCGTGCTGTGGGGAAGCAATGGTTCTCAAGTGACGCTGGTGGCGTTGTGCATTGGCATTGTCCTGGTCATCATCGGGGCGTTGGTCATCATCGGCGGACTGCACCGCATCGCCAATGTGGCTGAAAGAGTCGTGCCATTCATGGCCGTCCTTTATGTGATCGGCGCAATCATTGTCTGCCTTGTGCACTTCTCACAGTTGCCAGCGGCCATTGTCTCCATATTCAAGTTCGCGTTCGGCATCAAGGCCGTTGCAGGCGGCGCTGCGGGCACTGCCATCGCCACCGTCATAACCCAGGGCTGCAAGCGCGGCGTATTCTCCAACGAGGCTGGCTTGGGTTCCTCCGTCATGGTCCATTCCAACTCCAATGCCAAAGAGCCTGTCAAGCAGGGCATCTGGGGCATATTCGAGGTGTTTGCCGACACCATGGTGGTATGCACAATGACCGCCCTCGTGGTTCTGACATCTGGAACCATCGACTTGCAGACTGGCATGATCGCGGCTGGCACTGATGACGCCACGCTGGTTGCCAAGTCATTCACCAGCGTGTTCGGCGCTGGTGGCGGCGCATTTGTGGCTATCGCCATGTTCCTCTTCGCGTTCACGACAGTCCTGGGCTGGTCCCACTATGGAAGCAAGGTCATTGAATATCTCTTTGGTCTGAAGGCCGTCAAGTACTATCGCATATTCTTCTGCATGCTCATCATCGTTGGCGCTTTGCTGACATCCTCCCTTGCATGGGACATATCGGACACTTTCAACGGGCTGATGCTCATCCCCAACCTCATAGGTGTCAT
>JAFZZD010000605.1 GCA_017615955.1 Victivallales bacterium | reverse complement strand
GTGTTTCCGCTAAGGCAACTTGAGTGGGCGCCGCCTCGGAGCCCACATGCATTCACATCGCTATTGCCACCAGCAGGCGGCGGATGATGTCATCCGGCGTGTTTTCGCAGTTTTCCTGCAATAGAATGCGGTGCCTGAGCACGGGGATTGCCAGGTCGCGCACATCGTTGCAAGTAGCCTCCGCCCGCCCGTCCAGCAATGCCTTGGCCTTGGCGCAGGTGATCAGGTCCGTGGCGGCCTTTGTGCTGGCGCCGCAAAGCAGCTTCTTCTGTATGAAGTCAGGGGCGTCCCTGTTTTCTGGGCGCGTCATTCTGACAAGTGTCTCGGCGTATTCCAGCACATTCTGCTGCGTGACCAGGGAGGGCAGCAGTTCCTGGAGATCAAGAAGCCGGTCCTCGTTCATCAAGCCCTCTGGCACGGAAGCCTCGGTGGAGGTGGCATTCCTTATGATTTCAAGCTCCTCCTTGGGCATGGGGTAGTCCATGTCCAGGGACATTGCGAAATTATCCAGCAGCCCCAGTGAAAGTGGCGTTGCCGTGTCATCAGGTGCGGTGTTCTGGGTGGCCACCAGGAACAGGGGCTTTGGCAGCAGCTCGAACTGGTTTGCCACAGCCACTTTTCCCTGGGCTACCGCCTCGATGAGAGCAGCCTGTGTCTTGCCAGGCGCCCTGTTGATTTCATCCGCCAGAACGGCATGGGAAAATATGGGACCTGGCATGAAACGCGGCGCAAGGCTGTCGTTCTCGTTAATGAACACCTCGCTTCCCAGCACATCGGTCGGCAGGGTGTCAGGCGTAAGGGGTATCTTTCTGCAATGAAGCTTGAGTATGGCGGCCATGGTCTCCACCGCCAGGGACTTTGCCTGGCCATGCCTGCCATTCAGAAGGACGCTGCCGCCCGCAATGGCCGCAATGAGCAGATTCTGCCCGATGTTGTTCCTGCCAAGCAACTTGCTGGAGAATGCCTGGATTATTTCATTGGTTTCCGCCGCAATGGCAATTAAGTCCTCCGCATCCCAAGGCAACTCAATGTGAAGATAGACATCTCCCACGCGGAAGTTGGTGCTGTGCTTCAGAAGGGCGGATTTGATGCGGGTGTTGTGCAGGAAGAGGCCATTATGGCTGTCCAAATCCTCCAGCAACCAGCCCTCATCGGTATGGGTGAGACGCGCATGTTTTCGTGAAACGCCATTCTGCATGATCTGCAACTCGCATTCCGGCGCGCGCCCAATGGTTATGCTCCCTTCATCGAAGTCGTATGTGGCGCCTGGCGTATTTAATACTGTTATTCTTGGCATTTGCTCTTCTCGTGTTAAAGGTACTTGCAAGAGCAGAATATACAGCTCAACATATTGTTTTCAAGTGGCATAACTTTGCGTATTTGCTATATTATGCGCTCTGTGCAAAAGCACTGCAATTCTATTCTTCAATTAAAATTACAAGGAAAGTTATGGAACAATTGGCAGAACAGTTGAATCAGGCCATACAGGCGGAAGCACCTGCGCTGTATGAGATGCTGAGCGAAGTGGGAAAGGAAATGTATTTTCCCAGCAAGGGCATATTGAGCCAGTCCGCAGAGGCCAAGGCCAAAGCCAAACGTTTCAACGCCACTATAGGTACCGCACTGGAGAATGGCGAAGCCATGCACCTCGACTGCCTCATGAGCCAGCTGCCAGGCATCTCTCCTGACGCGGCTCTGCTCTACGCCCCATCGCCTGGACTGCCCGACCTGCGCAAGGCATGGCAGGAAAAACTGCTGCATGACAATCCTGACCTGAAGGACAAGGTAATCAGCCTCCCAATAGTCACCAGCGGCTTGACGCACGCCCTGTCCCTAATAGGCGACGCCTTCATCGACAAAGGCGATGTTTTGATTTATCCAGACAAGAACTGGGGCAACTACGCACTGAACTACGTGGTGCGCCACGGAGCGAAGCCAGCGTATTTCCCTCTATTCAGCGGCGAAAACTTCAATCTGGAGGGACTTAAGGACAGCCTGAAAAAAACACAGGCCTGCGGAACCAACAAGGCAGTCGTGCTGCTTAACTTCCCAAACAACCCCACGGGCTATGCGCCAACAGAAGACGAATGCGTAAAGATCGCGGAGATTCTGCTGGAGGCCGCGGAAAACGGCATGAAACTGGTGGTCATCATTGACGACGCATACTACAGCCTCTTCCATAAGGAAAAGGTATTCCGCCAGTCACTGTTCACGAAACTGGCGGGCAAACACCGCAACCTGCTGGCAATCAAGGCGGACGCCGCAACCAAGGAGGTCTATGTTTGGGGCCTGCGCGTGGGCTTCCTCACATTCTCCATCGGCGGCATTGCCTCCGCCACGCCTGTGCTTGAAGCGCTTAACGCAAAGATCGGCGGCTTCATCCGCGCCGGCATAAGCAACTGCTCCGCATTGTCCCAGCGCCTGGTGCTGAACGCACTGCGCTCGCCTGACTTCTACAAGCAGCGGGCAGAAAAGGCCGCCATCATGAAGGAACGCGCCCTGGAAATGGAAAGGGTGCTCCGTGAGCCAAAATACAGCAAGGCATGGACAGAATATCCCTTCAACAGCGGATACTTCCTTTGCCTCCACATCAACGGCGTCAGCGCCCGCGATTTGCGCGTACATTTGCTGGATACATACGGTGTCGGTACAATTGCTATCAATGATACGGATTTAAGGATTGCATTCTCTTGCATAAAGAAGGAGGATGTGCAGGAATTGTTCGACACGATCTTACAGGCTTGGCAGGATTTGGCAAAATAAAATATTAAGGAGACAATTCATGGCAGAAGAACAAATCAATCAGAACGAGCAGGAAGCAGAAGTCGCGAATCCCGAAGATCTTCGTGCGCAAAGGCTGCGCAAGATGCAGGCAATCAAGGACGCTGGCGGCAATCCATACGGTCATAGGGTGGATGGCATTGTGGACAGCGTAGCCGCAAAGGCCGCGTATGTGGACGAGAATACAGAGGTCATCAAGAAGGTGGCTGGCCGCCTGGTTTCACGCCGCATCATGGGCAAGTCCCTGTTCGCCCACATTTTGGACCAGCAGGGACGCATACAGCTCTACGTGCAGAAGAACGTGGTTGGCGACGATGAATACGCCGCTTTCAAAGACCTGGACATCGGAGACATCATCTCCGCGGAAGGCGCGCTTTTCGTCACACGCACAGGCGAATGCAGCCTGCGCGTGAACAAGTTCGAGCTGCTGTCCAAGGCAATCCGCCCCCTGCCTGAAAAATACCATGGACTGACGGACACCGAGCAACGCTACCGCCAGAGGTATCTGGACCTGATCAGCAACGAGGATGTGCGCAAAACTTTCACCATGCGCAGCAAGATTGTGTCGGAAATACGCAACTACCTGGACAGCCATGGCTTCATGGAAGTGGAGACGCCAATGATGCAGCCTCTGGCAGGCGGCGCGGCGGCATGCCCATTCACCACACACTACAATGCGCTGGATGCAACCATGTACCTGCGCATCGCCACGGAATTGTACCTCAAGCGCCTGGTGGTGGGCGGCTTCGAGAAGGTATATGAAATCGGCAGGAATTTCCGCAATGAAGGCATGGACAGGAAGCACAACCCCGAATTCACCAGCATTGAGATATACCAGGCATATTCCGACTGCCGCGGCATGATGGAACTGATTGAGGATATGGTCTGCCACGTGGCGATGAAGCTGTACGGCAGCCTTACCTTCAAGCGGGAAGACGGCGTGGAGATCAGCCTGGAACGTCCATGGCGCGTCGCCACATACACAGACCTCATCAAGGCAAAAATGGGCGACGACTGGTTTGACCTGCCAATAGAGACCCAGCGTGCAAAGGCGCGTGAACTTGGCCTGCGTATCACGGACGACATGGAAGAGAAGGACGTGACACAGGAAGTCTATGACAAGGCAATCGAACAGACCTTGATACAGCCTACATTCGTCACAAGGCTGCCCGCATTCCTGGTGCCGCTGGCAAAGCGCTGCGAGGACGACCCGCGCTTCGTGGATGTGTACGAACTGGAAATCAACGGCCAGGAAATCTCACCTGGATACTCAGAACTCAACGACCCAATCGAGCAAAGAGCAAGATTCGACCAGCAACTCATCGGACGCGGCGACGTGGAAGGCGAAGTCAACCGCATCGATGAGGACTTCCTCACTGCTCTTGAACACGGCATGCCACCAACAGGCGGCCTGGGAATGGGCATCGACAGACTGGTCATGCTCCTCACTGGAGCACCTTCCATCCGCGATGTCATCCTCTTCCCACAGATGAAACTTCAATGATTCTTTTTGGGGGAGG
>JAFZZD010000604.1 GCA_017615955.1 Victivallales bacterium | reverse complement strand
GCTATAGGCGGTGCTGCCGCCAAGAGGCAATGCGTGCTTGCCATATTTCAATAGTTTTGCACCAGGCACCTTCCTGCGTTCAGCAATTCCAAGAAAATCGACTTTATTGGCGTCACCAACGGGGGACTTAAGCAATGCCTCGTGGTTCAGCAAAAGCAAGGTTCCGCCAGATGAGACATAATCCCTCAAGGCGTCAACTGCCTTGCCCTCCACATATTGATTCTCAACACTGACGACAAGGCGATAAGACTTCAAATTACTCAATTTCTGCTCATTTATGAAGTCATACCATACGCCTGCGCCAAAGGCCAGGAAGCCATGCAGATGAAGGTCCCGCTGCGGTCTGCCACGCAATGCCCACACTTGATATGCCTGCAATGAGGCGCTTGAGGAAAACAGGGCGCAATCCGCCTTCGGGAAGTTCAGCAACGGCATCTCAAACAGGGTTTTGCTCACATCACGTTCCACCTGAAAACGGTCTGGTGCTCCCCAATATTCGCTGTGGAGATATTTCACTCCATCGCGGCGTCCACGCGTATCCAGCAGGTAATAGTGCACGCCATTTGCACCGCAGCGTATGGCAGCCGACAATTCATCCAGCACTTCCGATGGAGTGAAGCTGGCGCCGTATTCCTCGATATGCGTACAGGGCCAAAATGACTCTGTGCCAGTCAAATCCCGCATGTATTTGACGCAGAAGCCAAAGCTGTCAACATTCGGGTTCTGGGATGGGTATAATTGTTTAGTAACCACATCGGAAAAGCCATTCCAATCGGACATCGCATATATTTGATTCTGTCCATCGATGGGGTCATCGGAAATGACCATCAAGTCAGGGTATTTGCTCTTTATGGTCTGATATACCTTGCGGTAGAAAGAAACCAGTTCCTCGTTCAGGAAGCGGCGGTATGCAATTAATGCCAGCGGGTCCCGCTCACTTTCTTTTGGGATGCCGTATTTACCATTACCGAAACGTTCCTTGATTTTGCGGTCGATGGCCTTCACATCTGGGTTGTCAGGTCTCTTTGCCGCGTAGCGTATAAGATCCAGTTCCGTATGCTCGCTGATTTCATCGCCGAATGCGATGGCGACCAGGCGCGGGCGATACTGTTCCAAATCCTGGAGAATATCCATATATTTCTCCTGGAATGCCGGCAGGACGAAAATCGTATGGCTCTGCCCATCTGGCAAATCTTCATCAAGCACTCTAGGCAGCATCACGATTTTGGGTGCACCAGGGAAATTCCAGTATTTTTCTTTTTCCTTCAATCTTTTCAGCAGGACGGAATTATAGGCTACGGCCCAATTATTGTCCCCGATTTCCTTTAGAATTGCATCGCCATCATAGCGAAGGCCAAACTGCAACGCAGAGAACATCACAGGCGTACTGGTGAATGGCGGTAACCCAATGTCCCAAAGCCAGCCATTGATGGGATATTTTCTGGGTTTGGCGTCGCTGAACAGCTCACGGAACAGGGGACGTTCCACCCTGTGTGTAATTGCCTTGGTTTTGTATTCAGGTATTAAGAGGGAATAAGCATTGCTGTATTCCAGCTTGCCATTGGCGCCAGACACCTCCAACTTCAGTTTAACAGCATTGCCGCTAGGGAAACGTGTGCTGAAATCAAGGTCAATGGGCTTCTTTTCGCCAAGTTCCAATTGGAATTGCTTCAGTTCCGCGCCCTTCTTGTCCAGAAGGCGTACAGTTACCTTTCTGTTTTTTCTGTCATTCGGCGCATTGTGCATTTTCAACTTGCCAGTGGAACCGCCAGACACCTGCGACACGCGGAAGCCAGGCGCGGCATTTTCCGAGGCCAGCCGAATGGGGCGCATACGTGTATGATGCGCAAAACCGCCTTCCCCTGGATTGACGGCACTGTACTCATCCTGCCCTGCCCTGCGTTCGCGTCCAAGATTGAAGCGCCAAAGTTCAGCACCGCAAACAGGGGCCGCATTGATGTCCGCCAGCGGAATTGCCGTCTCCACCACATAGCGGTCTTGATTTACTATGCTTGCCGTCTTTATCGAACTATTGAAATTGGTGTTGCCGTTATAATCATCGTATATGACGCCATCGGCATTTACGATGAAATGGTAGGTGCGTTCCCTTGCGGCGCCAGTCGGACTAAGGAAGATTTCCACGCAGTCATCCTGCCAGATGTTCAAGTCCCGTTCCTCGGAATGGTGGAACACCCGCTTCATCTTCTTCACATCAGGCTCCATGCACTCGAATGCTGTGTAGAGATAAGTTTTGTCATGCCCAATCCAGACCTGGGTTGCTGCTTTAGGAGACTTGCCATCGGAGGTCCTTAATTCAAGACGCGTGGCAGAGGCATATTCGCCAGAGGATATAAGGCCGTCCAGCTTTACTGGAGCAATGCAGGGTATGCATGGTTCATTTGAAATCTGCCCAATGCAGAATTGGGCTGCCATCATGCCCATCAGCAAAAGCAAGTGCCGTTTCATTTTTCGTCTCCCTGGTTTATGTTTTTCACGCTTGGATTTTTAAGAATGGTAAAGCCAATCTGAGGCGTTTTTTCATGGTTGAATACCAGATAATCAACAGCCGCCCTGCCACGTTCAGCAAGTTTCAAGTTAATGCCCGCAATGGGAGGATTGCAGTTCAGCAAGGTCTCATCGCTGTAGGAATACTCAAAAACGGAAATGTCATC
>JAFZZD010000603.1 GCA_017615955.1 Victivallales bacterium | reverse complement strand
GTGAATGTGACGGGCATTTTCGAGGGAATGATGTATTTTGAGGTGGAACTTGGGCAGGCTGAATACCAGTCCATGCGCTTGGAGATACCATTGAGCAGAAAACATGTTGATGCCTTTGACGATTGCAGCAGCATATTCGAGAAAATCAGTTTCCGCGAAAATCCCAAAAAGCACTATGACAGCAACTTCGTGCAGAAGCCTTTCTGGTGGTGCGGCGGCGATGAGATAGGTCTTATGGGCGGCAGCCAGAGCAAGCGGGGCTGGTATATCAAGGACAAGGCAAAGTCCATGTCCATAGACTTGAGCGAAAGCACAATTCTGCTCACAATGAACATGATTGACATGCCACTGAAGGTGACGGCACCACGCAAACTCACATTCTATCTGGATGGTACGCCTGTGAAGCCAAAGAGAGCTGGCACGGAACGTGACCGAGAGCGCAACAACATTGTACACGAGGCAATTTCAGGCAAATACTTCACATATTACCAGCCTGGATACCTCACCACATGGGCACGCTGGATACAGAACCGCATCAGGGATGACAAGCGCATTGAACTGGATAAGATGAAGTATTTCTCATACGTCACGCCGAAGGCGGCTAGTCCCCTTTCCCCTGGATGGCACTACTACGCAACAATGTGGGTGAATCCTCCCCCGCCGTTGGGCACATATAGCATATGCCCAGGTGTATTCAGGCTGCCCGACAGCTGGACTTGGACCTGTCTTAACGACAAGTCTCACTTCGACTTCCAGATTAGCAACATCCAGACTATATTGACTCCTCATGAGCACAACTTCGGCAATGCTGGCTTCTACTTTGACATCAGCTGGCCCCGTGCCTGCGGAAATGACAAGCACGGCTGCGTATGGAAGGACGAGTTCGGCGATGTGCAGCAGGACAATGACATATACGCCTTGATGGAATACTACATACGCACATACAGGATGTTGAAAAAAGAGCGTCCTGATGCATATTTCTATGGGCATACCTATCTTTCCAGGACGCCCACAGATTCCTTCTTCGACCTGTGCATTGCAGGGGAGATGTACGACCGCTACCTAAGCAGGAATGGCAGCTACTACGATGTGCTGAATCCAGAACTCATGCGCATTGCGTATGGCACACGTGTCGTGGAGCAGTCGTATTCGCTGATACCCCAGTTCCTGCGTGGCTTGCAGTGCTACAATCCCGAGAAGGTCTCCACCTACAATCCCCAGAGTCCTGAATGGGATAGGCCACTGCGCCATTTCCTGGCATACATGCAGCTGTATAGAATGTATCCAGTGCTTGATTTTTGGCTGCGCACCGAAAAACTGCCGCCAAAGGGCGAAGGGCATGTGGACAAGCTCTGCGCCGCGCATGACAGGCTGGGATGGGAGAATGTGAAGTTCCATGGCTACTTTGCCAAGGACAGTGCTGTGAAATGCCTGCCTGAACATCCTCGAGTGATTGCATCCGCCTACACCAATGGGGGCAAGCTGTTCCTGGTGGCGCTGAACGACACGGACCAGGTCAGGGAGGTCCAGGTAAAACTGGACAGCAAGACACTTGCGAAATACCAGAACATGAATGGAAAGGACATATACAATGGAAAGCAATGCAGAATTGAGAACGGCAGCCTGAAAGTCACGCTGGAAGGCCGCGATTCCATGTTCGCGTTGTTTGAATAAGAAGGAGCGATGCCTTATGGCAAAAGTAACTTTGTTTTCAGATGAGAGGCTTGGCAAGATCAAGCCTTTGCAGTGTGTGAACAATGGCCCCGTAAAGAAGCGTCCCACGCAATGCAGGGGCAACCAGCCGGATTATGCGGAGGCGCACATCCCGTTCATGCGGGCGCATGATTCTTCTTTTTGCGCGTCTTATGGCGGCGAGCATTCCGTGGATGTAAATCTGATCTTCACCAATTTCGACCGTGATGTGGATGACCCTGACGCGTATGACTTTACTCTGACGGACGAATATTTCCAGAACACCCTTGAGACGGGTACCCAGATATTCTACCGTCTGGGCTCAAAAATAGAGCATTGGAAGAAGAAGTACAACACCAAGCCTCCGAAGGACTATCTCAAGTGGGCGCAGGTGTGCGAGCACATCATCCGCCACTACAACTATGGATGGGCAGACGGTTTCCACTGGAACATCATCTACTGGGAGATATGGAACGAGGCTGACATGACCGATTTGTGCGAAAAGCCTGAGGACAGTCCATGCTGGGGCGGCACCAACGAGGAATTCTACAAGTTCTACCGTGTGGTGGCGATGCATCTAAAGTCATGCTTTCCCGAATTGAAGATTGGCGGACCTGCTCTGGCTTGCCAAATCAACGAGTGGCTGGACAATTTCTTTGCCAGCATTACTGCCGAACCACGTGTGCCGTTGGACTTCTTCTCATGGCATCGCTACGGTACCGATGTGAGGGCGGATTTCATAGAACGCAGCAAAATCATACGCGAAAAACTGGACAAGGCTGGATACACCCAGGCAGAAAGCATATTGGACGAATACAACTACGTTCGTAGCTGGCTGGCGGACTATGACGAGACAATCAAGGCGGTCGGCAACGAGAAGGGCGCCTCTCTTGTGGCGGCGCTCATGTGCGCCGCGCAGAATTCCAGCATTGACATGATGATGTACTACGATGCCAGGCCTGGCGTATGGAACGGCCTGTTCGACATGTACACCTTCGCAAGACGTAAGGGCTACTACAGCATACGTTTCTTCTCCAAACTGTATGAATATGGCACACAACTGCGTACGGAAAGCGATGATAGCGACGTGTATGCGCTGGCGGCAATCAGCCCAGAAGGCAAGAAGGCGTTGCTGGTCTGCTACTATGCCGATGATGACAATGCTCCGTCCAAGATACTAGAACTGGATGGCTGTGAGGACTTCAGCGGCAGGGCGCTGCTGGTCAATCCCGAATACAATGGAGAGGAGGTAAATCTGAAGGACAAGGACGGCAAGTTTGTCTTCCGCATCAAGCGCAATTCATTCTTTTTACTTAATGATTGAAATTGAAATACTTTTTTAGTGATTTTTAACAATGAAACAGGAGATGAAAATGAAAAACAAAAAAACATCATTTACCCTGATTGAGCTGCTTGTTGTAATCGCGATCATTGCGATACTGGCGGCCATGCTGCTGCCAGCGTTGAGCAAGGCCCGTGAGAAGGCCCGCAACATTGACTGTACCTCGAAAATCAAGCAATTGGCAATAGCTGAACTTCTCTATGTCGATGATAATGAGGACTGGTATCAGAAATGGGAGCCAAAGTCAATGTATACCTGGGGAATGACTTTGACTGACGGAAAGTATTTCTCCGTGGGCAAAAAGGGGCTTGAGGTTCGCTGCGCCAGCGCATTCGGTACCTTTGTTCCGCATCCGCAAAATGATTACACAAAAGATTTTACAGGTGACTACAACTCTTGGTCTGAAAGAGTGACATACGGTATTTCTGGTGTCGTTGCAGGATTTAAGGGGGACTCTACTCAACTTTATAATGGCAACGCTGCCATGACTAGTAACAAAGGTGCGCTTAGCGATATTTATAAGGAACCTTGCAAAGCAACCAACATTAAGAAAGCCTCATCATCAATCATGCTTACGGATCATGTTATTGCATTGTCGGGTGGCTACGTGCGTGGTGAACATTTCATCAGGTATGACGGGACAAATTCCCCATATCTCTCGAACTATTATTACCAGGCGCACGAGTTCCACAATGGCTCAATCAATGTGGCATGGTTGGACGGACATGCATCTGCAGTGAAAATTGCTTCACTTTGCACAAATTTGGACAAGGCGGCCAACTTGTTCCTCTATGCTAATTGACAATGAAAATACTACTGTTGTTTTGGGCGCTTATGCTTCTTACTTCAAACATATCCGTAGGCCAGGATGCTTGCATGCAAATCCAAGGGGCTGAGCATGGTGCTGTTATTTCCATGCCTGCTGAGCAATTCGGCTATTTTGCATGGCCAAGCATCATCAGGCAAAAAGACGGCACCCTATGTGTGGTGGCCTCTGGCTTCCGCAAGAGTCATGTCTGCCCCTGGGGACGTACTGTCATAACCAAGAGCAAAGACGATGGCAAGACCTGGTCATCCCCGAAAATCATAAACAACTCGCCCATTGACGACAGGGATGCGGGCATTGTGGACTTGGGCAACGGTCGCCTGGCGGTGACCTGGTTCACATCAAATACATGGCAAATTATGCGCGGCCATAAGAAGCCTGAAAGTGCCTGGCCAAAATGGCTCCAGTCATACGCAGCGGTGTTTGAAACATGGACGCCTGAACTTATCCAGCGTGAACTTGGTAGTTGGACACGCGTCAGCGAAGATGGCGAATACTGGGGTGAAGTCAGGAGGGCACCTGTCACATCGCCACATGGCTTCATTGTGCTGAAGGACGGCTCCTGGCTATACCTTGGCAAAAAATGGGAAAACACTGGAAGCGGCACTGCGATTACTGGACGGTCTGACACGGAGATATGCGCCGCCCGTTCAACCGACGAGGGCAGGACCTGGGAAGAACTTGGCACTGTGCCGCGTCCTGAATATATCCAGGCCAACACTTGCCATGAACCCCATGCCCTCGAATTGCCTGACGGCACCTTGCTGGGTACCATCAGAGTCGAGGGTGCATGCAAGGTCGTAAATGGAAGCAAGACAACGGTCTTGAACAAGGCGCCCAGGGGTGAGTACGACTTCAGGACACTGGTGACACGCTCCACGGATGGCGGCAAGACCTGGACGACAATGGCGGAGACATGCGCCAAGGGGGCACCGCCACATCTGCTGCGGCACTCGTCTGGCGCGATTGTGTGCGTGTATGGATGCAGGCGGCGTCCTTTCGGGCAGCGTTGCATGATTTCATACGATGAGGGCAGGACCTGGAATGGCGAGTATGTCCTCAGTGACGACAGCATCACGAGGGACTTGGGCTATCCAGCCTCCGTGGAACTGAAAGACGGTTCAATCCTGACAATCTACTACCAGCACGAAGACAAAAGCGAAAAGGCCTCCATTCTCTGGACACGCTGGAAGTTGCCGGAGAGGAAGTGAAATGACAAGGCAAATGGACATTCTTTTTTTGGGAACAGGTGCGGCTGACTGGGATTGGTCGTTGCCGCTGAAGGCGGGTGTGCGCGGTAGCACATGCACAATACTGGACGGGCATATTATGCTGGATGCGGGGCCGACTGTCCCGTATCGTATGGAGCAGGAGAATATAGATCCTGCCAGCATAACGGACATTGTCATCACCCATTCCCATTCGGACCATTTCAATGTTGGCAGCATTGCGTATATCGCCAATGCGCCAGGGCGCAAGGAAAAACTGCGCCTGTTTGGTTCGAAGGAGATCTTTGAAGGAACGACTGATTTGCCAATTGATGGCAAATGCCTGGAATACGGTGTTGATTTGCAGATTGCGGATTACAAGTTCCTGCCGCTTCCAGGCAACCATGACCTGGGCTCGTTTGAGAAGAAAGCCTACCATTATTTGATTGAAAAGCCCAATGGCGAACTGCTGCTGTATGCACTGGATGGCGGCTGGCTGGCGGGAAGCATCAGGGAGGTGTTGAAAGAGCGGCATCTTGACTTGATTGTCTGGGACGCGACCTCTGGAACAAGCCGATACAATTGGCGCTTTGGCTGCCACAATGATTTGTACATGATTCAGTACATGTGCAAGGGCTTCGGGCAACTGAAAATCATAACGGAAAGCACCAGGCACGTCTTCAACCATATCGCCAGGACGCTGTGGCCTGCAACGCCAGAGGAACGCCTTGCCGCCGCAAAGGAGGCAGGCGGCCTCCTCGCTGAAGACGGCATGAGCATCAAATTCTAAAATTCGGGCGCCCACATAAAAACGCGCCTACATAAATAACATAAGGAACAACAATGGATTTTTCATACATATCGCTGGACCCTGTCCAGGTCACACGCCCGACAGAAGACAACTTGCTGGCAAGCCGCACATGGCAGGGCATACCTGGCATACAGAAGATGCCATCAGGGCGTTTGTTTGCCATCTGGTATGCTGGCGGTCATGGGGAAGGGCGTGACAACTATGCGCAGATGGTCGTGAGCGACGATGATGGCAAGACCTGGACTGATGCGGTTGCCGTGGTGAGGCCGCCTGCGCAGGTCAGAGCCTTTGATCCAGTCATCTGGCTTGCTCCAGACGGGCGCCTGTTCTGGTTCTGGGCGCAGGGCTGCGGCGGCGAGGCCAATTCAGGCGAAGTGTTTGATGGCATTGCAGGGGTATGGTACTCCATACTGGAAAATCCCGACGATGCGCCAGAGGCATTCCGCTTCACGCCTTCCAGACGCATTGCTAATGGCATTATGATGAACAAGCCAACGGTTCTCAAGGATGGCACCTGGGCGCTTCCATGCTCGATTTGGGGTGATGGAAAATACAGAAAACATGAATCCCTAGGTGTGGCACCTGGTGCATATATGGTGGTGTCCACCGACAATGGTAATACATTCTCGATTAGGGGACGCATTGACTCATCCCTTGTTGAGGGAGGCCCAGAATATGACGAGCACATCTTCATAGAGACCAAGTCGGGCATGCTGCGCTGCTATATGCGTGTGCGCAAGGGCTTGGGTGAAAGCGTTTCATACGATGGCGGGAGAACCTGGAGCAAGCCAGAACTGTCTTCCATAAAGGCTCCTTCTTCACGCATATTCATTGGCCGCCTCAAGTCAGGCGCCTTGCTGCTGGTGAAGAACGACAGCACGACCATCAGGGAGAAACTCACGGCATATCTGTCGTTTGACGATGGAAAGAGCTGGTCCAATGGCCTGCTGCTGAAGACCGAAGCACACGTGTCCTATCCAGATGCCTGCCAGGGCAAGGACGGCACAATTTACATCATATACGACAAGGACAGGTTTAACGGTGGCTATTTCTATATGTCCAGAATCACCGAACAGGACATACTTCAAGGCAAGTTATGCACCCCTGGCTCGGAACTGAATATAGAATTGTGCCATAGCAAACCAGTGCCACAAAAATAGTGGACAGTGGCTCGTTTGGTGTCGCGGGGCTGACGCCCCGCGCTCCGATATCCACTTGAATAACAAGGAATAAACATGCTTTTCATAACCAACTTCAGGGATGGTGCCGTGCTGAATCATCATCACGGTAAAGAAACGGAAGAGGCGCTTACAGTGCCGATAGAGGGCGTCAATTATTATGGAACGCCAGTTACCGTAAATGGCTGCAAGACAGAGCGGGATGGTGTGCGCTTCCATACAGAGGTGGCGCTGACATCGCAAATCAACCAGGTGGAGATTGCGGCTGACACTCCATACGGCACATTTTCCCAGAAAATTACATTGGTGTGGGATAAGAAGTCCTTCAAACGCTGCAGTTTCTATATTGACGACCACAGCTTTCTGTTCACGGAGTTGGCAAAGCAGCGCCCGAAACGGGCATTCGACCATTTTTATTTGGCCGCGCTGAAGGAAATACACAAAAAATACGGCTGGAAGGTGACGCTCAACACATTCTACCGCAATGACCACCAGCCCTTCTTGCTGAAGGATATGCCTGACATCTGGAAGAGTGAGTTCGAGGACAATGCGGACTGGCTCCGCTTCTCGCTTCACGCATACAGCGAATTCCCTGACAGGCCATATTGCGAGGCATCACGTAAGAAGTTCCTGAAGGACTATGAACTGCTGAAGAGCGAGGTCACACGCTTTGCAGGGGAAAAATGCTACATAGTGCCCCAGGTTATGCATTGGGGTAATATAAGTCCTGGCGTGGCGGAGGAACTTATAAAACTGGGTGGCAGGTGCTATTCGGAGGCATTGCGGCCACGCCTTATGGCCACGCCGCCAGAGGATGAACTTACAAAGGAAGAACGCGAGCAGGAATTCCGTTCAGAGGTGTACCTGCCGCCGTCCGCGCCTTTGGCGATGCACTATGGCTTTGGCGATGAAATAGACTACATGGAAAAGCATGAGGCACGCTATGACAAGGGGCTGGGCATTTTCTTCTACCACGACTGGATCATATCCAACCTACTGCCGCTGGAGAAGATACCACGTTTGTTCGCCAAGACAAAGGCCCTTGCAGACAATTACGGCAACGACCTCTTTTCTGCCTGCAGCCACGAACAGTATTCATTCCCCACATATTTCAATTATCAGCCAGACCATCTGCAAAAACTGGACGAGACAGTCAGACTTATGGTAGAAGAAGCAGGCTGCACCCCAGTCTTCCTGCAAGACGGCCTTTTGGGAAATACAACGCAGAGCCGCTAAGTCAATACAGAGGCGCAGAGGTTTTAACGCAGAGACGCAAAGACGCAGAG
>JAFZZD010000602.1 GCA_017615955.1 Victivallales bacterium | reverse complement strand
GTTGGGCTGTTTGTGACTGCGTTGACAGCCTACTACACTGCGATGAATGTGATGCCCGACACGATTGCCAGCCTTTACACACCTGCGGTAATATTCGAGATCATTTTGGTGCTGGCACTTTCGTTCCTTGCCACAAAGATGTCGGGTTTCGTGGCGTTTCTGTGCTTTTTGCTGTATGCGGTTGTGAATGGCTTTACGCTGTCTGTCTTGCTGTACGCCTATTCAATGACTGCAATAACGAAGGCTTTTGCCGTCACAGGCGGCACATTTGGCGCAATGTGCCTGTTCGGCACTGTCACACGCCGCGACCTTAGCAGACTGGGTGGACTTCTGTTCATGGCGCTGATTGGCATCATCATTGCTTCGGTGGTGAATATTTTCATGAAGAGTTCTGGTCTTGACTTTGCATTGAGCATCCTGGGGGTGCTGGTGTTTGTTGGGCTGACTGCATACGATGCACAGAAGATCAGGCGCATGGCTGAATATGGCGTCACAGGTGGGAGCATTGCTGTGCTGGGCGCATTGACGCTGTATTTGGACTTCATCAACCTGTTCCTTTACATACTCAGGCTTTTCAGTCGCAGAAAGTAAGGGGCAAATATGAGAGAGCAGTCCCATACAGTTGATTTGTGCGTGGTGGGCGGTGGCCTGGCGGGAATGTGCACGGCTGTCGCCGCCGCTCGTCATGGCGCAAATGTGGCTTTGATACAGGACCGTCCAGTGTTGGGAGGCAATGCCTCCAGCGAGATACGCATGTGGATATGCGGTGCACATGGCGAAAACCGCCGTGAGACTGGTCTTGTGGAGGAGTTGAGCCTGGAGAACAACTATAGGAATCCAGAATCCAGCATTTCCGTGTGGGACAGTGTATTGTACCAGTTTGTGCGCTTCCAGCCAGGGCTGGAATTGTATCTCAACTGCACGGTGACGGCGGCGACAATGGTGGAAAACCGCATTGCCTCCGTCAGTGCCTGGCAGATGACAAACGAGACACGGCACACATTTTATGCCAAGATATTCGCGGATTGCTCTGGCGATTCCATATTGGCGCCGATGACTGGCGCGGAATGGCGCATTGGCAGGGAGGCACGGTCCGAGCATAACGAGGACATCGAACCAGAAAAGGCCGACAAAAAGACCATGGGCATGAGCTGTCTCCTGCAAGTCAGGGAAATGCCCCATCCCG
This sequence comes from Victivallales bacterium, assembly GCA_017615955.1. Next base: position 1,143 of record JAFZZD010000602.1, on the reverse strand, counting down.
TGAAATACACGCCCCCGAAATGGGCCCGCAAGTTTGAAAGGGACGAGGATTTGCCGCTGCGGGACCATGGCTTCAAGGGCACCAGCAATTTCTGGTGGATTGAACTGGGGGGCGAGGACGATGTGCTACATGATGCCGAGGAACTGCGGGACCGGCTTCTGCCAATCGTGTTCGGCGTGTGGGACCATGTAAAGAACCATGGCGACCATGGCGCGGAGAACTGGACGCTGGACTGGGTGGGCTTCCTGCCTGGAAAACGTGAGAGCCGCAGGTATGTGGGCGACTACACGCTTACGCAGAATGACGTGAGGGCGGAAGGCCGCTTTGATGATTTGATCGCTTATGGCGGCTGGACCATGGACGACCATAACCCAGGTGGCTTCAACTATCCAGGTGCGCCAACCATATTCCATCCAGCGCCATCGCCATTCGGCATACCATACCGCTGCATTTATTCCAGAAATATATGCAATCTCATGTTTGCGGGGCGCAACATCAGCGTAAGCCATGCTGCCTTGAGCGCAACACGTGTGATGGCGACTTGCGCCACATTGGGGCAGGCGGCTGGCACAGCGGCGGCAATTGCGGTGCGCAATGGCGAAATGCCCAGGGATGTGTATGAGAAACATATCGGCGAATTGAAGCAGGCTCTTATGGATGATGATGCATGGCTTCCATTCAATGCGAGGGCGGTGCCGCAATTGAGTCTGGAGGCAAAATTGTCCGCCTCTGAAGGCGAGCCAGAGCCATTGCGCAATGGCATTGACAGACCATGGGAGGGCAATGAAAATGCCTGGTTCTGCGAAAAGGGCGGTCATGTGGAGTATGTTTTCAGCCAGGAGAAAAGCATATCGCTGGCGAGAATCGTGTTTGACAGCGACTTGAACAGGAAGGGCGTGGTGGAGAAGTACAACATCGTCTCCAACTATCCACTGGATTTGCCTACGAGACATACCCCATGCACTTTGGTCAAGGCGTTTCGCATTGAAACGCTGGATGCCGGCGGCAATTGGAATGTGGTTGCGCACGAAACATGCAACTACCAGCGCCTGGTTAATGTGCCACTGAATACAAAAGCATTTGGCGTGAGACTGGTGCTAGAGGATACCTGGGGCGAGGAACGCTGCCGACTCTTCGCCTTTG
>JAFZZD010000601.1 GCA_017615955.1 Victivallales bacterium | reverse complement strand
GCGCGGCGAAGGTCATTCGGCAAGAGATCATAGACGATGCCGAGGAAAAATGGCATGTCCCTGAAGACCCGTGGCATGACTTGCCCATGAAAAGGCGGGGCAATGCTTTTTCCATAACCTTGCCCTTGAGGGAAATAGGCATTTTTGAATTCAAGACCTGTTTCGTGCCTGAAAGCGGTGCGCTGGAATGGACTGGCGGGGACAATCTGCGCGTCAAGGTGGAACCAGCGCTCCTCTGGGCGGACAATACCATTTACAATGCCTTCATTCGACAGTTCGGTCCAAACATATCGGGCGCATTTGACAATCAGGATTTGCACGGCGCGGAGGATTTCCTGCGCGGGCACGGCTATTCTGTCCAGCCGCCGTCAGGCCGTTTTGGCGATGTCGCAATGCGTCTGGAGCATATCATGGATGTGTTGGGCTTCAGGATCGCAATGTTCCTGCCAGTGCATCCCGCCAGCGCGGCGTTCACTGGAATGGGGCGCTTCGGCAGTCCTTTTGCTCCGCTTGATTTCAGGACGGTGGACAGCGCAATGGCGACATTTGACAGGAGGACTACGCCATTGCAGCAGTTCATCTCATTGGTGGACAATGTGCATTCCAGAGGAGGACTTGCAATCCTTGACATGCCTCTCAACCACACGGGCTGGGCATCCGAACTTCAGACCGAGCACCCAGAGTGGTTCTGCCGCAATGACGACGGCACATTCGAGAGCCCTGGCGCCTGGGGAGTGGTATGGGAGGACTTGTGCCGCCTGGATTTCAGCAGGCGCGAACTCTGGCGTGAACTGGCGGACATAGTGCTGCACTGGTGCCGTCTTGGCGTTGACGGCTTCCGCTGCGATGCGGGATACATGCTGCCGCTTGAAGTATGGCGGTACATCTGCGCCAGAACACGCCAGGAATATCCTGACACTCTTTTCCTGCTGGAGGGCCTTGGCGGCTCTGTTGACACGACCATGAGACTGCTTGCCGAAGGTGGGCTTGACTGGGCCTATTCCGAATCCTTCCAGCAATATGGCTATGCATCTGAAGACGCGTACCTTGGACACATCATGGATTCTGCCGAGCACAATGGCGTGCTTGTCAATTTTGCGCAGACGCACGACAATTCCAGTCTGGCGGCTGTTTCGCCTGAATGGGCGCGTCTGCGTGTCGCCTCCGCCGCAATGCTTGCGCCGGCAGGGGCGTTCGGCATTGTGAATGGCGTGGAATGGCTTACGACTGAAAAGATTGACGTGCACGGAAGCGCCTCCTTGAACTGGGGCGCTGAGAACAATTTGATTTGCTTGGTTTCCCGCATAAACAGATTGCTTCGTGCGCACCCCGCGTTCAGGGCTGATGCCATGTTGCGCCGCCTGGCTGGCGTTCGCGGGAATGGGATTGCGCTTCTGCGCAGCGGCGAGGGAAAGTCCGTGCTGGTGCTGGTCAATCCAGATGTCAACGAGGCGATCAACTTGTCATGGCCAGCTGATGCGTTTAATCCTGGAGAGCGTCCTTATGACCTGATTTCTGGAAATATGCTAGGACTGCGCATTGTTCAGGGACGTGTGGAATGCGATTTGCCTCCAGGAGCCGTGTGCTGTCTCTCTGCTGAACCATTCAACGGCGATGCCAATCATTTTGATTCACTGCGGGCGCAGATGCTCAAGGCCTACGCATTGAATGCCATGTCCGATGTGAAGGAGATTGACCAGGG
>JAFZZD010000600.1 GCA_017615955.1 Victivallales bacterium | reverse complement strand
TGCGTTTGGCAGTAATGAGTATATGAGCGAGTATGCGAGGACGCGCTACAAGGAGTATGAAAAAAAGGAAAAGAAGCGTATAAAAGAAAGGGACGTGACGGAAGAAATGATGGGAGGCCGTAGGGAGTTCGAATTGGCGGGAGCAAGTGATGAGTATCAGAAGATTGAAAAATTTAAGGATTTCATGGGCGAATATGCGTACCCTGAAGGAATATCGAAGATATTTTCCGACCTTTTCAAAGGCTGCACTGGATTGACTGGCATCACCATTCCCGAAGGAGTCACGCATATCGGAGAAAGGTCCTTCCTGGGCTGCACGGGACTGACCAGCGTCACAATTCCCAAAAGCGTAACATATATCGGCGATAAAGCATTTTTGGGCTGCACGGGCCTGCGCAGAATCACAATTCCCAAAGGCGTAAAGAAAATCTGTGACTGGAGCTTTGCTGGCTGTTCGGGACTGACCAGCGTCAGGATTCCCAAAGGCGTGACATATATAGGCAAGCAAGCGTTTTCTGGATGCACGGGACTAAAGAGCATAACAATGCCCGACAGCGTGACGGAAATTGACGAATATGCATTTCAAGGCTGCACCAGCCTCAGTAGCGTGGCCATACCCGACAGCGTGACGGAAATTGGCAAATATGCCTTTGCTTGCTGCTCTAGTCTTGCCAGCATAGTCTGTCCCTCCGAATTCTATAGCTTTTGGGCCTTTCTTGGCTGTCCAGGCGAGGAAGAACTTAAGAATGCCAGCATGGAAACTCGCAAGAAGATGGCTGAACTGGCGAGAGAAAAGGCCAAAGAAATTGACACGGCTGGCCCTGGGCAGATGGAATTACCGTTTTGATCTAGAACGCTGCCAAGAATGGCCGCGCACAGGACCAGCGGCCAAGAATGGCCGCGCACAGGACCAGCGGCCAAGAATGGCCGCGCACAGGACCAGCGGCCAAGAATGGCGCGCACAGGACACGCGCATAAAAAACGCCATACATTGACAGAAACAGCTTTTCCCGCTGAAAGAATAAGCAAAGGCAAAATGGCAGCAGATGCAAAAAATGTTTGCATCTGGTTACAAGTGATGCCGTTTTGCGATTCTTTCAGTGAGGGAAAAGCATGAATGAGAATATTCAAGAGCTGCTGGCGGGCTGCAAGGCTGGAAACGAGGAGAAGTGGAGACTGTTTTTCGCGCAATGCTATCCTTTGTCCAGAAGATTGGTGCAAGGCAGGCTGCATGCCATCGACGCACAGACCGTGGATTCCCTGGCGCAGGATGCCATTTTGGCACTGCACGGAAAGATACAGTCCATAAATGACGCGGAGCACCTTGGAAACTTTCTGCGGGCAGCGGTGCGCAACAAATGCGTGGACTACATACGCAGAAACAAGCTGCCTCTGGTGCAGATACCAGACGACCTGTTCCTTGTGGAGGAAAAGACTTTGCTGACGGATACCGTCAGGAATGCAATCTATGCTGCGCTGGGCAATCTTGGAGAACAGGCCGCAAGCATCATTCGTCTGCGCTATATGGAGTCATTGAGTTACAAGGAAATCGCCGTTAAGACAGGCATTGCCGAGGCGCAGATTGGGATGAAGCTGTCCCGTGCGCTGAAGGCAATGAAAAAGGAACTTGCCAAATTGGGTGTCGTATCCTGCAACATTGGGTGATGCAGTCCCCCCCTTGTGTTTCCATTTGTCATTGGCGTCCATGTGAGCGCCGAAGCGGCGCTCACTCAGGTTGAAAATACTGTATAGTTAAGCCCCAGGCGCCTCCGCACGGGGTGGCCAACCTGTGCGGATGTCCAACTGACAAAAACATACAGGACGGCCAACCTGAGTGAGCGCCGCTTCGGCGCTCACATTGGACGCCAACGGCGCAAGGAAACACCAGTATTCTGGTTTGCAATTTGAGTTTGCTGCAATAACTTACCTCCAGTTTTGTTTAATGACAAGGTCAGGAGAGTTATTATGAAAATTGCGTTCATTGGCGGTGGTTCGTTGAGGGTATTGCCCATAGTGCGTGGGCTGTTGGGGCAGGGCGGCATTCTGCAAGGCGGGGCCGTGGCCTTGATTGACCGGGACACCACACGCTCCAACGCGGTGGCCGCCATGATACGTCGTTGCCCTGAATACGTTGGCAGCGACTGCGATGTGCGCAGCTTCACCGACATGGAGGAAGGCCTCACTGGCGTGGATTCCCTATACGTCACAATGGCCACCACCAGAGACCCCAGCTGGACGAATAGCAGAAAACTCTCCGCAAAATGCGGCATCTGGCATTCGGACCAACTTTCCACGGAAGGCTGCATGGCGGCGGTACGCTATGGCGATGCCATGCTGCATTTCGCCAAGGTGATGGAGGCAGTCGCCGCACCAAAGGCCACCATGCTGATTTTCGCTAATCCAGTGGCCGTGTTCAGCGCACTGGTGAACAAATACACCAAGATACGTGCATTCGGCATCTGCCAGGGCTTCCGCAACCACAAGTACGACATTCCCGCCATCTGCAAGGGGCAGGGCTTTGACGAAGCCGTTAACGCATTGTCCGCTGGCGTGAACCACTATGCCTTCCTCAACAGCGGCGAATGGAAGGGCAAGGACTTATTTGCGCTGCTGGAGGCTATGCTGAAGAAACTGGGGCGGAACTACCGCGCAAAGCTGGAGGAGAGATTCCCTGGCTTCCTGGGCCTTGCATACGGGCTTATGCTGGACGACTATGCCCGCAACGGCACATTCCTGATTTCATCCGAGGCGGACGGCCTGGTGAATCTTGAATTCAATTCCATATTCGACGCCACGGTCAAGCACAACGTGCCCAAGAAGGCCAGCATACTTCTGACGCCAGCCGCCATACAGGAGCGCTATGAACATTTCTACAGCCTGCTCAACTGCGACGAGCCAGAAATGTGGGAAAAGGAACCCCTTTGCAAGAAGGACAGCCACGACCTGTCCAATGACATATACGCCGCCCTCAGCGGCAAGAAGACATTCCGCATCTTTGCCAGCGCGTTGAACAACGGCGCGGTGCAGGACTTCCCCGATGACTTCGTGCTGGAATATTCCATGGACATCAGCCGCAAGGGCATCAAGCCAGCGGCCAAGCTGTTTGTGCCCAAGCCGCATTATGCGCTGGTGATGCAGTTCGCCCAGTGCCAGACGATGCTGGCGGAGGCAATCCAGGAGCACAGCGCCAAAAAGCTGGCCGCAGTGCTGAACTACTGGCCCCAGACCTGCTCCCATGTAAAGGGCCTGGACTTCAACAGAGCCATGCTGGAAATGCACGACGACCTGCCAGCATACGCCC
>JAFZZD010000599.1 GCA_017615955.1 Victivallales bacterium | reverse complement strand
GCGTGACTTCCAGCCGCACCTGGATGTGCCGATATAGAGGTTGCCAGGAAATCCTACGTCCTGATGCGCGGCCAATGGCCGCGCACATACCTACCCTCTTGGGGAACATAGCCTAAAACAAAAAGCCGCATCCTAGAAAGGAAGCATACCATTGAATGGCCCGATGTCATCTGGGCCTGGTGTTTGTGACAATACGTAAACCACGGCGCCTGAAATGGCGGTCTTGCCTGCGGGGAAGGCTTCTGGGCAGAATGCCTCGAATTGCGCCAGCAACATCACGTCTGCGCTGCCTTCATACAGCCGCAATCTGGCAAAATCTTCCGCCATGCCCCGATCCTGTTCGCCGTAGAATATCGTATGGGGTCCCGCCAGGCCAAACTCCATTGCAGCCAGGCAGGTGGGCGTATTGGCGTAGGTATGCGGGAATAGCAGGGGGCTTGCATGCTCACCCTTCTCAATGAACATCTTGTGGAACTGAATCGCTGAAACTGGGCAGCCATACTGCGTGATTGTGCAAAGCCCTGTGCGCTGGCTCTCTTCCTCCGAGAACTGCCTGTCCCCCAGCGCCAGGCGGCACGCCGCCAGCAAATATGCCGAGGCCGGGTCAAGATAGCCCTTCACCGAGGACAGATATTCCTTTGCGCTGAAGCCAGTCAACTTGCCGCCGCTTTTCTGCTCCAGCCATTCTGGATGCTGTAGCAGGTCCTTGCCGCTGCCGATATTTGCTGGAAGAACCCAGCCCATGGAGCGGATGTAAATGGGTTCGCTCTTTGTAACATTGCGAGGAGCTGGCTTTTCCGTTGAATACACCGCAGCCGCATTGTTGCCGCCTATGCCAGCCGCATTCAGCAGGGCAGGGCAGGCGGGTGTCTTTGCTGGCATATTGCTGTATGGCGCACATTTTTCGTCTGGCTGGAAGTCAGCGGAATATGGCGAGGCGCAAGAACTGCGGGCAATGCCGTCCACTGTCATCAGCAGTTCCATGAGGCCAGCTGCCCCCAGCTTGTGTCCTATGACACGCTTGTATGCAGCCAGGGACACCTGCCTGTCGCCTAGCAGATTGCGCAAGGCGGCGGCCTCTGTCACATCATTGGCGACAGTGCCTGTGGCATGGGCGGTGACGTGCCGTATTTCGGATGGCGCAATGCTCGCGGACTTCAGTGCCGCCGCCATGACCTGCCTGGAGCCTTCGCCCTCGGGACGTGGCGCCGTGATGTGGAACGCATTGTTGTTGGTGGCTGTGCCGATTATGTAGCCAAGCCCCTTGCCCTCCTGCGTGTCCTTTGTGAAGAGAGCGGCTGCTGCGCCGTCTCCGAATACCGTGCCATGTCGCCTGGCGTCAAAGGGGAGCACCCTGCCTTCGGGTGAAATTGTGCGCAATATCTTTAGTCCTGTGGCGGGATAGCCAGCAAACTCATCGTATGCAATCACCAGCACGGCATTTGCCTTGCCAGCTTCCAGCATGTCGTTTGCTGTTTGAAGTGCGGCAAGACCCGATGCGCAGGACATGGAAATCTGGCATGCGGGGCCAGTGCATCCCAATTGCGCCGCCAGCTTCCGCACATAGTCGTCTGCCGGTTCGTAGGTCTCCTGGCATATCTCGCCAGTGTCTGCTTTTTCCTGCCAGCACCAGGACATGGTACTTGCAGCACCAAAGTTGGTGGCAAGCACCAGACCACAGCCCTGCGGCAAGGCATTGCGGGACACAAGGTCGCTTCCCGCCAAGGCAGCCACCTGCAAGGCACCATCACCCTCATCCATCAATTCCCGCAAGGACCCGCCGCAAATTGGCGTGCCATACCTGGCAAACAAATCTAGTTCCTGCAAATTGTCTTCCACTGGGTGCAATGCCCTGCAGTCATTGCCCATCACTATGCAGCCGTCAACTAATTTCATCGTGTCACCTATATTCCTTTGACAACAAAATTGCGCTAAAGATAGTTATTATGCCCGCCATTTCAAGAGTAGCCTGAACTTTTTTCAGGGACGAAGGGACGATGGGACATAAAATTAAAGTCCCTTTAGTCCCTTTAGTCCCTTTAGTCCCTTTAGTCCCTTTAGTCCCTTTAGTCCCTTTAGTCCCTTTAGTCCCTTTAGTCCCTTTAGTCCCTTTAGTCCCTTTAGTCCCTTTAGTCCCTTTGTCCCTTTGTCCCTTCAGAAACTCTTC
>JAFZZD010000598.1 GCA_017615955.1 Victivallales bacterium | reverse complement strand
GGCATCCTTCTTTCCATGGAAGATGTGGTACGCCTGGAGTACGGTAAGGCCTGGAACGAGATATTCGACGAGATCCATTCCCGCTGGCCCGAGGCGTATGCCACACGCCTGGACATGGAGGCTGTCACTGTGCCTTACTACAAGCGCATTGCAGCCTCCAGGGACATATCCATACCTGGCTCGGTGGAGGCATTGAGACGGCTGCATGAACTTGGCTATGCCATTGCGATTGCCTCCGGCTCCACCAGGGAGCGCATAAAGGACACCATTTCCACGCTCAAAATAGAGGATTGCGTTTCCTGCTATGTGGGCGGTGAGGACTATGAGCGTGGCAAGCCTGCGCCAGACTGCTTTCTGGCTGCGGCTGCGCTTCTTGGCGTATTGCCCTCTGAATGTGTGGTGTTTGAGGATGCGGAGCCAGGCGTCCAGGCTGCGAAAGCCGCAGGCATGGCTTGCATCGCATTGAATATTGGACAGGAGAATAGGCATATTTCAGCTGATTTTGAGGTGAAAAATCTTTTGGATGTGCTAGATTTTTCATAAAATGCGTTTTTTTTTGAAAAAAACAAATTTTTGTATTTTACAAAACCTGGAAGCTTGCTATATTCTCGTTGATTTTTAAGGTCGATAGGGCGTCGGCCAGTAATGTAGTTCTGGTTTTTTTGCCAGATGGATTAGAAACTTCAACAAAAGGAAGAAAAGACTATGAAAAAGATGCTTTTTGGCATTGCAGCTGCTGCACTGGTTGGTGCTACAGGTCTTATGGCAGATGAAGCTGCTGCTCCAGCAGCAAGCGAACAGAAAGTTCTCATCCCCACAATCGAATTCAATGCAGATGCACTGATTCCATCCGTGAACATCAATCTCCAGTATGCCTCCGCATACATGTCAGATGGTAAGATCCTCAACCCAGAGAGCATGCTGTTTGGCGACCTCACCCTGAGCTGGGATGTCACCGCGAATTCAGGTGTCTATGCAGGTATCTGGGTGGCAAATGACTGGAATGACTACAACGAAGGCGTGAAGGGCGATGGCCTTGGCGGCGTCCAGTACGAGCCAGAGGAACTGGACTACTATGTTGGCGCTTGGTACACCCTCTCCGACCTGGATGTTATCAAGAGCCTGACATTTGATTTGAGCTATACCTACTGGGATATGCCAAAGCGCACTGGCTGGAACTATCCTGGCAACACCAAGATGAAGCTGACACTTGACATTTCAACTGGCGATATGGCCGCAGATGAGAATCTGACAGTCAAGACTGGTGTCAAGTTCAACAACGACTTTGAAAACGAAGAGTGGCAGATTGTCCCATACGTGAAGGGCGGTTTTTCAATCACCGAACAATTTAGTGTCAATTCCTCACTGGAACTGTTCTGGGAAAATGCTAAGTGGTTTATGGGCGCATGCAACCATTTTAATGATGACTGGCGCTTTACTGATGCTGACAAGAATGGTCTTGCAACATTGGTCTGGTCAGTGGATGCAAGCTTTGCCATTACTGAAAACGTGAGCTTCGGTCCATTCGCAAAGTTGGCATGGTGCCTGGATCACGACTATCGTGAAACCTGGAAGTGGCAGGGCAGCCCCAACATGAAGAGCGGCTGCAACACCCTGTGGGGCGTTCAGCTGAATGTTGCTTTCTAAGCTGAATTAAGCTAGTTTAGCCAAAAGAACCTGGTTTCTGCATTGCAGAGGCCGGGTTCTTTTTTTATGTGCGCGGCCATGGGCCGCGCATCAGGACGCGATGTTTCCAGACGGCTTCTGCCTTGCATGTC
>JAFZZD010000062.1 GCA_017615955.1 Victivallales bacterium | reverse complement strand
TCGTAGCCGCTGGCTTCAGCCAGCGGAAAAGACAGGCTTTTCCAAGAGTTTTGAAATTACCTCTTTTTATAAAAACTCCGCGTCTCCGCGCCTCTGCGTTAAAAAAGCGCCTCTGCGTTTATATACCTGCGTCTCAGCGTTAATGTGCACGGCTTTTATTTGGGCGCATTTCCTGTATATTATGTTGATTTCGTACAACGACTGATGTAGGGCATAGAAAATGAAGGGCATATACAGAATCAGTTTGGCCGCGCCAGAAGTACACGTTGCGCAGCCAAATGAAAATGCCAGGGAAATACTGGCGTGCTATGACAAGGCAAAGAAAAATGGCTCCGCCATCCTGCTTTTGCCAAGACTGACATTGACGGGGTACAGCTGCGGGGACCTTTTCCGCCAGCCCATGATGCTGAACGCGACAATGGAGGCACTCGCCGTATTGTTGCAGGCAACAAAGAAAGGCGGGCCGGTTCTGGCAGTGGGCTTTCCCCTGGCAATCGCCAATGGCATATATAACGCCACGGCAGTCATCCAGAACGGCGCCATACTAGGCATATCCGTCTCCAACGCAACGCCCACCCAATTCACGCCTGGCAGCCATCTGCCCTGCACTTCCGTAAACATAAATGGGCAGGACATCCCCATTGGCGCAAATTTGCAATTCAACAACGGCAATGTGCGCTTCTCGGTAGTGGACTACGATGATATGCAGTCCGCAGCCTCTTCAGCAGACTCGCTTGCCCTGGCGGGAACGCAGTTGTTCCTCTGCCCCGCCGCAATACAGGAACTGCCTGGCTGTGGAAGCAAGCTGGAACTCACAATCAAAGCCGCGTCCCAGCGCCTGAAGGCCGCAGTCGCAGTGGTATCCACTGGGTACGGCGAAACTGTTTCGGATGTGCTATATGCTGGACGCATTGCAACTGCATGGGACAATTCCTACCAGGAGCTAGCCCCCGCATACGGCCCGCAATTCATGCAGATGGACTTCGTCCCCGCATGGCTGGACTATCAGCGCAGGTCCTCCAACTTCGGCTACACAGCACAGGCGCATCAGATACAAATCGCGCCTCTAAAGGAAACCGCAGACATAAGCAATCTGGTGCTGAAGCAGCAGCCTTTCTCATTCGCTGGATGGAATGACGAGCCTTGCACACTAAAGGAAGTACTGGATATACAGGCAGCAGCCCTGGCCAGGCGCGCCAAGGCAATCAACGCGAAGCGCCTAGTGGTAGGCGTGTCAGGCGGTCTGGATTCAACGCTGGCTCTCATCGCCGCCGCCCATTGCGCGAAAATGCTGGGCGAAAAACCTGACTTCGTGCTGGCAGTCACCATGCCAGGCATGGGCACGTCCAGCCGCACCAAAAACAATGCCGGCGCATTGGCAAAGGAACTGGGCGCGGAACTGTGGGAAGTCAGCATCAAGGAGGCTGTCCTCCAGCATTTCAAGGACATTGACCACAGCGAGGACAACCACAACGTGGTATATGAAAATGCCCAGGCGCGGGAACGCACCCAAATACTCATGGACATCGCCAACGAAGTCAACGGCATAGTCCTGGGCACAGGCGACCTCTCCGAAACCGCCCTGGGATGGTGCACCTTCAATGGCGACCATATCTCCAACTACGCGCTTAACGGCAGCGTTCCCAAGACGCTGATCCGCGCTATTCTAAGGCAGGGCATTCCTGGCGCAAGCCAAAAGTTGACAAAAATCATCAACGACATACTGGACACGCCAGTCTCGCCCGAGTTGCTTCCTGGCACCCAGATTACGGTGGACATCATCGGTAACTACGACCTGCACGACTTCTTCCTCTATCATTTTTTGCAGCACGGATGCACACCTGACGAGCTGCTGGAAATGGCCGAACATGTATTCAAGGGCATCTACTCCAAGAAGAGCATACACCAGGTGGCAAACACCTTCGGAAAACGCTTCCTGACGCAGCAGTTCAAGCG
>JAFZZD010000597.1 GCA_017615955.1 Victivallales bacterium | reverse complement strand
CACATGCCTACCCTTTTGGGGAACAGAGCGTTGAATAAAAACAGTAGATAGTGGACATATAGTTTTTTATCATAAAATTTCTCATTTAAAATTGGAGGCCATCCATGAAAAAAAGACGGTTTACCCTGATTGAATTGCTTGTTGTAATAGCGATTATTGCCATACTTGCGGCCATGCTGCTGCCTGCATTGAGCAAGGCAAGGGAGAAGGCCCGCATCACCAGCTGCCTTTCCAATGTCAAGCAGTTTGGCATGGCGACAGCGGTCTATACCTCCAGCAACGATGACTATTTCCCGCTTCAAGGCTCGCCCAACTGGTATAATTATCTTGCTGACTATGTGGGGACTGCGTACTACTATTCAACCGCTGCCAAGTCCGTCTGGTCATGTCCCGCCGAGCCATGTGGCTTTGCCTCCGCGACAGATGGCAGCGACACCACAAACTACTATAATGGCTCTTATACGGTGCCGCACTATGGCATAAACCACCTGCTCACCAGCACCCTTTCTGGCTATGACACCGTGTATCCTCGTCGTGTCGGCGCAGTCAATAGCCCCTCCAGAGTTGGATTGTATGGCGATGCCCGCCAGAGGAAACACGGCAAGGTTTCAAATGCAGCCTCGCTTTGGAACTACAGCCTTGTGCTTATTTCCTTCAGGCATGGCTGGGTTGTGAACGATGACACAACGCCCCCGACAGGCAAGGCCAACATCGGCTTTGTGGACGGGCATTGCGAAACCATGGACTATCCCACAGCACGCACGTTCAACGACAACAGCTCCACCGCCGCGCAATGGCCCGAGTGCAACAAGCTGTTCACTGGTCCAGACACAAAGAAATGGAGTTGTTCATTTTAGTCATTCTGCGTCGTAATGTCACTGCGTTAATGAGTGATGGGAGAAAATAATGATTGCTGTGACACGGCAACATGGACAATATCAGCATAACATCACTCAAAAGAGGTAATTTGGGTAGTTTAGCAATGACACATTCAACTTTGGATATTTTGATTCCTGCACCGCAGTCAGTCATGCCAGCAGAGGGGCGTATTGCGTTGCGTTCCATTGACAGCTTTTTTGCAGTTGATGAAGGCAAGGGTGCCGCCGAGGAACTTTGCCGTGGATTTGAGGGGCTACGGCTTCCTCTGCGCAAAGCAAATGTTGCCTCTGATGCCAAAATCCGTCTGGAATTGCAGACGGGGCTGGGCAAGGAGGAATGGCGACTTCAGATTGGCGAAGACAAGATTGCTATTGCAGCTGGCAGTTCGGTCGGGCTTCGCTATGCGGCGACTGCGCTGCTGCAGATGGCGTTTTATGCGGCAATGTGCGGCACTGAAAATGCATATTTGGATTGCGGGGTGGTCAAGGATGCGCCTCGCTTTGAATATCGTGGCTTCATGCTGGACAGTGTGCGGCATTTCCAGAAGCCTGAAACCATCTGCAGATTCCTCAGGCTGCTTGCGGTAAACCGCATAAACAGGTTTCACTGGCATCTGACTGACAACCAGGGATGGCGCCTGCCTTCAACATTGGCGGCTAAAGTCTCTGGGCATGGCACTACGGAGGATGGCTGCTATTCCCTGGAGGACATCAAGAAAATCGTGGGGCTTGCCACTGAACTGGGCATACAGATCACGCCTGAAATAGATGTGCCAGGGCATTCCAAGCTATTGCTCACGGCATATCCGGAATATACATGCGAGCACAAGCCCACAAACGAAATCTGCATAGGAAATCCAAAATCCCTGGAATACATCAAGGGCATATATGACGAATTGATGGAGCTTTTCCCAGAAAGCCCAGTCATTCATCTTGGAGGCGATGAGGCAGTGACTGCTGGATGGGAGAAATGCCCGCTTTGCCAAAAGGCCATGAAGGACAAGGGACTGAAAAACATGCGCGAATTGGAGAACGCATTCATGGCTGAACTGTGCAGGCATATTGTTTCCAGGGGACGGCGTCCCACAATCTGGGGTTCCTGCACAGGCCAGATATATTCGCCTGATACCCTGCTGCAGGCCTGGCTGGACATACGCGAGCCTGTGCGCATCGCTCCATACGGAAACAAGGTCATATATTCCGTTCACACATCCCTTTACCTGGACTATCCTGCCAATGCCTTCGAGCCACAGGAAAACTGGATGTTCGCATTGCCGGAGGAAGGCGTCTATATGACAGACCCGTATGTGATTTGGGAGAAAAAGGTGAAGGACACCATCATCGGGACAGAAACTTGCCTGTGGACGGAGCAGGTGCCGGAATGGCGCCTGTTCCAAAAGGTCATGTCCCGCATTGCCGCATACAGCGAAGTCGCCTGGACACAGCCATCCCGCAAGGACTACCACGATTTCAGCATAAGGAAAGGGATGCTTGCCACCGCTGGGTGGAACGACTACCTCT
>JAFZZD010000596.1 GCA_017615955.1 Victivallales bacterium | reverse complement strand
GCGGCGCCGTGATCTGCGATCGTTTCATTGATTCCACAACTGCATACCAGGGCTATGCAAGAGGGCTGTCCATTGACTTCATTAACCAGTTGAACGACTATTGCGTCTGCGGGCGCAATCCAGATATCACATTGTTGTTTGACTTGCCAGTGGAGGAGACTTGGCGGCGCCTGTCACTGCGCTCTGGCGGCAAGGGCGGCGACCGCATGGAGAGCCAGGGCAATGCATTCCACACTGCTGTTCGCAATGGCTTCCTGCAGATCGCGCAGCAGCATCCACAGCGCATACACGTGCTGGACGCAATGCAGTCCATTGAGAACATTGCCGCCCGTGTGCGTGATATAGTCAGTTAATTATTTATCCACAGATTGACACCGATTTCCACAGGTTGAAATCTGTGATAATCTGTGAAATCTGTGGATAAAAAGGAATATAACAATGCCGTTGACACCATTTAAAGAGCATTTTCCAAATCTGTGCAGGCGTCTGCTTCAGACCAAGGCAAGCGGGCATACGGGGCAGGCGTACCTGATTGTGGGTGATGACATTGACTACATTGAGAAGTTCGCCATGGCATGGGCCAGGATTGCCGCCTGCACTGAACCGAATGCGGATGGCTCTGCCTGTGGGCATTGCCCTGCCTGCAAGCGCTTCCTGAACAATGCGTATCCTGATTTGACTGTGGTGCGTCCTCAGTCCAAATCCCGTCAGATCAAGGTGGAGGACATGCGTGAATTCGAGCATATTCTCTCCCTTGCGGCAAATCCTGGCTTCCTCAAGATTGGCATGGTGGTTGAGGCGGAAAGGCTCAATGACGCATCCCAGAATGCTTTTCTTAAGACGTTGGAGGAGCCGCCCAAGGACACGATGCTGCTTTTGTTGTCCATTAATCCTAGGATGCTGCTGCCTACCACCAAGTCCAGGTGCCAGACCATCTCACTCTTGCGCAATCGCCAGGACTATTCGTCACTGGCGGAGCAGGGGCTTTTCAAGGTGCTTGCCACATTGCATCGCCAGGCTGGGGCGTCTGTGGGCATTCGCGCTTCAGGCGCATTGTCCAATATTCTAGCTTCACAGCGCCAGATTGCCGCAGAATACGGCGAGGCCAACAGGGACACCTCTTGGGACAATGTGGATGACGCCAAGATGCGCAAATTGGTGGAGGAGGAGAACCTTGCACGCGAGGAGGCTGAATATGTGCGCCTCCGCTCTCAGGTGACCGACGCCATACAGGCATGGTATATGCAGGAACTGCTGATATCATACGGCACAGATGAAAGTTCCCTGCCAAATCCTGAAATGCTCAATGGCGTGAATTGTCCCCGTGTCTCCAGCGAGGAGGCATTGCAGAACATACGCTACGTGTCCGATTTCCTGCGCTCGTTGTCCGCCAACGTTGATGAGAAACTTGCCTTGGACGCACTTTGCCTTTCCATTTCCGAGAAGGTGAAAATGTAGTTATTTTATCCACAGATTTCCACAGATTACCACAGATTATAATTAATAAAAATCTGTGGTAATCTGTGGAT
>JAFZZD010000595.1 GCA_017615955.1 Victivallales bacterium | reverse complement strand
TACGTCCTGATGCGCGGCCAATGGCCGCGCACATACCTACCCTCTTGGGGAACATAGCCAAATTAAAAAACGCATAGGCAGTTTTGCCTCTGCGTCTTATAGAACAATTAGAACTTGGCGGTTATTTCCAGGCGGAACCAGTTGCTGTCCTGCCCGTTGTCATAGAAGTCACCAGGCATGAAGTGGGAGAGATACGCTTCCGTGGCCAGGTATTCGTTGATTTTGTAGGTGGCTTTTGTGCCAGCCAGAAGACCGATGTGCCTTCCGCCGCCGGGGCAGGCATTTCCTGCGAAACTGCCGTCCTTTTCATCGGCATAGTAGTCCGTGGCGTAGAAGAGCAGGTTGAATTGCTCGGTAATATCTACGGACATGGTGATGCTGCCCATGTTCAGATTGGTCCACATTCCGCGCGTCATGGTAGGTATCAACTCTTCACCCCAGAGAGGGCATTCCGAGAAGAGCGGCATCCAACCTTCCACGTGGTCCGTGCCCTCGTCATCGCCGCCGAAATGTGTGAATTCCACGCCCAGCACCGGCTTGAGAGGGGATGAATCACACATGTGGAATTTCAGTCTGCCGTCCAGCATGGTGCCTGACATGTGGTTTCCATACGCATCCCTGCCGAACTGCCTTGCCATTTCAAGGCTGTGCTCCATGAATGAGGGATATGTGCCGAAGAAGCGGAAGCCAACAGTGTGGAGACTCAGGGAGTTGTCCAAAAACTCAATGGCGTGCTGGTCGTCCTGGTCATTGAACATGTAATAGACATCAAATTTAGCAGCGTCATTGAATGAGTGGGTGTAGTAAAGGCCAGCCGTGAAGATGTCTCCCGCGCGGAGGTCCCTGTTCTGGTCGTTGATGAACACGGAGTGGTCCTTGTACCTGTCGTAGAACATGAATGCAGTCAGTATGTCATTTTCCTCTTCATATACTGCGGTGACACCATCGGCGTAAACGGAGCGTCCCTGGTCATACGGGGTGCCTTCGCTGAAGAGCAGGCCATTTCCGAGCATGAGATCCTGGCGTCCGATAGTGAGCGTCAGCTTGCCGTCCAGCAGGTTCTTGAACACGACGTTTGCGGCGTCGATATAGACTTCGTCAGGGAATTCCCATGCTGCACCAGCATTGTTATGCCTGGCGGGACTTGTTGTGACATAGTGGAACCTGTTTCCGAGGCGGAGGTTGATTGTCATGTCCTCTGCTATGTCCAAAGCACCGTACACTCTAGTTCTGAAGCGGAAGTATTCAGTGGAGTGATTGTGGTTCTTTGACGCGTTTGGCGCGACCACGCCAGAAGTGCAGCCCTCGTAGCGTGCGCGGATATCGCCGCCGAGACGGAGCTGCATGTCATCCGCAAGTTTCAGGCTGTATTCAGCCTGAACGAATGCCGCGCAAAGCAGTGCAACCAAGAAAGAAAGTTTGGTCTTCATTTGGTTTTTCCTTTTTGTTAGGGGTTAATTATGGCAGACGGCTAAGCGACTTTGCCAGTTCCTCGTCAGTTGGAATATAATCATTCATTTGACCTTCATTGAAGCGCTGGTATGCCAGCATGTCGAAGTATCCAGTGCCAGTCAAGCCGAAGACGATGTTCTTTGCCTCGCCAGTTTCCTTGCATTTGAGTGCCTCGTCGATGGCGACTCTGATGGCGTGGGAGCTTTCTGGTGCGGGGAGTGTGCCTTCCACGCGGGCGAACTGCGTTGCTGCCGCAAAGACATCGCTCTGGGTGACGGAGGTTGCCTCGATGACACCCTGGTCATACAGTTCTGACACGATGGAGCTCATGCCGTGGTAGCGGAGGCCGCCTGCATGGCTTGGTGAAGGAATGAAGTCGCATCCCAGCGTGTACATCTTTGCCAGAGGGCAGACCTTGCCAGTGTCGCAGAAGTCGTATGCATACTTGCCTCTGGTCAGGCTGGGGCAAGAGGCGGGTTCGACTGCGATGATTCTGTAGTCTGCCTTGCCCTGAAGCTTCTCTGCGGCGAATGGGGAGATCAGGCCGCCCAGGTTGGAGCCGCCGCCAGCGCAGCCGATGATGATGTCTGGCTTGATGCCGTACTTGTCCAATGCGGTCTTGGTCTCAAGTCCAATGATGCTCTGGTGCAGCAGGACTTGAGCCAGAACGGAACCCAGCGTGTAGCGGCAATTGGGGGTGGTGACGGCTGTTTCCACGGCCTCGGAGATGGCGCAGCCAAGGCTGCCTGTGGTTCCTGGATGCTCGGCAAGGATCTTGCGTCCGATTTCAGTGGTGTCCGATGGTGACGGTGTCACTTCCGCGCCGTATGTGCGCATGACTTCGCGGCGGTATGGCTTCTGCTCGTAGGAGCACTTCACCATATAGACATGGCACTTGAGACCGAAGAAGGAGCAAGCCATTGAGAGGGCGGTGCCCCACTGCCCGGCACCTGTTTCGGTGGTGATGCTGGTTAGGCCTTCCTGCTTTGCATAGTATGCCTGTGCAATGGCGGAATTGAGCTTGTGGCTGCCCGATGTGTTGTTGCCCTCAAATTTGTAGTAGATGTGTGCTGGTGTGCCCAGTGCCTTTTCAAGGAAGTATGCCCTGACCAGCGGAGATGGGCGGTACATCTTGTAGAAGTCCAGGATGGGCTGTGGAATTGGAATGTATGGAGTTGTGTCATCCAGTTCCTGCTTGGCTAGTTCACGGCAGAACACGTGGCTCAAATCGTCCAGTGTGACAGGCTGCTTTGTTGCTGGGTTCAGCAATGGGGCTGGCTTCTTTGTCATAGCCGAGCGCACATTGAACCATGCCTTTGGAAGCTCATCTTCCGTAAGATACACTTTGTAGGGGATTTCCTTGTTGTTGTCGAGGATGTTCATTTTGTCTCCTGTTTTGTTGATTGGGGGTTCTTGTATTATGTGAAAAACAAAAAATCAAAAAAAAAGTCCGCCAGATTTGGCTTTTGCCACGCCTGGCGGACTTTCGGGAAAAAAGAAGGCGGATAAATGCTTTTGCCTTTATCCGCCTCGTCCAGAAAACCTATCTGTTATTCACACACAGACAAGCCAGCCGTGGCGGAAAGTCGCCACCACCAATAAAAAGCCCTGTATGTGTTAGTGTCGTTTTTCATAACGCGGCATAAGTTACTAATGTCTTGAAATATTGCAAATCGCTTGTTCGCTATTTTTAGTTTTCCTACGGGATTTTTATGAAAAAACGTCAAACAGCGAATGAAGCAATCCATTTTGCGACTTCATCGGCGGGCTTTTCCGCCAATGAGAATGCGGTGACTGCGGCTATGTGCCTGCATCCCAATGCGCACAGCGTAGGCAAGTGGTTCAGTTTGATGCCGCCCATGACGGAAAACGGCACCTTCACATCTGGTATCAGGCTGGCCAGTGTTTCAGTGCCAAGGGCATTCATTGGCAGGGACTTTGTGCCGGTTGGATAGATGGGACCGATGTTCAGGTATGAGCAGCCGTCCTGTTGCGCCTTCAGCAGTTCCTCCCTGTTGTGGGTGGAGACACCCAGCAGCATCTGCGGCGCAATGCGGCGCGCCTCCGCGCAGGGCAGGTCATCCTGACCAAGGTGCACGCCGTCCGCCCCAGCAATCATTGCTGCGTCCAGCCTGTCATCCGCAATGAGCAGTGCGCTATATTCATCGGTGATGGCGCGTGCCTGCTTCAGCAGTTCCAGGTATTCGCAGTCCGACATTGTCTTTTCGCGGATCTGCACAAGCCTTGCGCCGCCTTCCATTACGCCGCGCAGTATCTCCAGCGGGGAGCGTCCTCCGCAGAAGTCAGTTGTTATTACTGGATATACGGAACAATGCCTGAATGCCTCCAGGCGTTCTGCTTCAGTGGTGTATTTCATTTGTTCTTTCCTTTTTTTCTTTGGCTTGAAGCGCATCATGCCGCAGGGCTTTCGCCCTGCGCACTTGACATCAATCCAGGTGCAAGAGCCTTATGGCGTTTTCACGGGCCACTTTCTGGAACACTGTTTCGGAGATTTCCTTGTTGTTGCGGAGTTCCAGGAGGAAGTCCACCAGCGGGGTAGGCGTGGTGGGGGCGCAGATGTCCGTGCCGAACATGAGCCTGTCCTGGAATTCGTTGAGGAATTTGATTGCGTATTCCCTGTCCCTGGTGAGTGCGTTGCATCCGCTGCCTGCGGAGAGGTCGCCATACAGGTTGGGGTATTTCCGCATGAGACGAGGGATTGCGCCTTCGGTAACCTTGCCCTTGGGGTAGCCGTAGCGGTCCGCCAGTTTGTAGTCCGAGCTGATTTCGCACCAGAATGTCTGGCTATGACCGAAGAATTTCAGGTTGGGGAAGCGCTGCATGGAGATTTCCAGACCGGGCAGTTTAGCTTCGTCCACCAGCCCATAGAGGCCGCCTTCCTTTGGTGCCAGGTGAAATGTCAGGGGCATGTCATTGACTTCCGCTGCGTGGAAGAGGTTCTGCACACGCGGATCAAGTATGGACAGGTTTGCAGTCACCTCGCCAATGCCCTTGCATCCCTTTGACTTGTAGTATGCCAGGACTTTGTCCAGTGGCGAGTATGGATTGTTGTAGAGCGCCCTGGGGTCCAGGTTGCAGAACGGGATGAAGCGTCCGGGGAACTTCTCCGCGATGTACATGATTTCCTCGTTGCATTGAGGCGTGATTACGTTTTCCACGGTGCAGACTGGCAGGAGCACGCCTTTCTCAATGCCTACGGCGTCATAGCGCTGGATGAGGGTCTCGGGCGTGGAGATGTAGTCGGTGTTGGTGTCTGGACGTGGGCATGTATGCCAGAGGTAACTATGGCAATGGATGTCAATGAACATGATTTTCTCCTTTTTATGTGTGCGCAGAAATGGCGCACACTCAGGTTGTTTATTCAAAAAGTTCCTTGATGCTCTTGGTGTAGTAGTCGTACTTGTGGGGGTAGTACATATAGTCTCTGCCGCGCACGTCGAAGATGGAGAGTCCCTTGAGGGCAGAACTGCTGATGTGCTCCAGGTTCTTGTCGCAGGGAATGTACACGGACTGTGTTGCGGGCCACATTTCCTGCATGAAGCAGAGCTGGTTCATTTCGTAGTCCAGGTCATATCCGTTGCGAAGGCCACGTACCAGCGTCACATCGGAAAGCACTGATTCCTTCTGAATAAGGTCCACCATCAGTGTGTCGAAGGAGATTACTTCGTGGAATGGCAGTGTCTTTGCCAGGTTCAAATCCTTGCCAGTGTGTTTCTGTGGATTTATGCCGACGGCGACTATCACTTTGTCAAACATCTGCTCCGCCTTTTCAAGGATGGAGAAATGCCCGATATGGAATGGATTGAATGTGCCTGCGTAGATGCCCACGCGCGGGCGTCTTCTTTCCAGGTATT
>JAFZZD010000594.1 GCA_017615955.1 Victivallales bacterium | reverse complement strand
TCACGGCGTTGCGCACCCGCGTGTCGCCATCTGAAGCCAGCACCTCCCGTATGGCGTCCGTGGCGGCAGCGCTGCGCGCCACTGCCACGCGCACCACCCAGGACACATCCCTCGCCAGGCGGGCCAGCACATACAGGGGGCAGCTTTCCGCAGAGGCGGCCAGCGCCCTCAATGTGGGCAGTCGATGCTCGGACAGCTTTGATGCAAGTTCGGCACTCATGCCCTTGGGCGTGAAGCCATTGTATGCCAGATGATACAAGGTTGCCTCGTCGCCCTGCTTGTAAATCTGGTCCAGCACAGTCTGCGGGCAATCCCTGTCCACCAGGCATTGCATTACCTTGCTGCCGCCTTGCTGCGCAAGCTCATCAATGATCTCGTCGGGTGCGGCTGGATTTGATGCAAGTGCCATCACCAATTCCTCGTCCGCCTTCTCCAGCAGTTTCTTACCCGCGCTGGCGCACAAACTTGGGCAGGCCGCCAATGCAAGGCGCACCGCCTTGCTCTCATCCGTGGCAAGTTTCTCCTGCACATAGTCAGGCAGATTAGGCGTCTTTGCGACACACAGCCTGATCTGCTCGTTTTCATCGGCGGCAAATCCCAGTTTCTCGTCCGCAGTCAGTTCCTTGCGTGAGACAGCCTCCAGCTTCACATCGAAATGGGAGCTGAAGCAGAGTGATTCCAATACCTTGTCTGGCAGTTTTTTGCGTTTGAGAAGCAGGGTCTGTGGAAAATGCTCGTCTGAATCCGCCCAGAAAAGCAAAGTCTCCTCTGGCGTCTTGGGCGCCAGCAGAGCCGCCGCCTGCACAGTGGGGTCCGTATCCTCCGCCAATGCCGCGCATACCTCTGCATCAAGCTGGCTGTGGGCAAGCAAAGCTGCGCGAACAAAGGGAACTGCATCCTCGCTCAACTGCACCTGCACACGAGCGGGCACCATGGAATTGCGAGCCAATGCCGCCCTGACCTTGGCGGAACTGTCCCCGCAAAGAGCCAGCGCGGTCTGCGGCGTTATGCAGCGGGAACTGGCCACCGCCTTGCGCACATTCTCATTCTCGTGCACGGCCAGCTGCCTCAGGTACTTCGCATTGAAATGGGGATGCTTCGCCAATGCGCAAAGCACTGCCTCGCCGGGCTCCTGCACATACACGCTCTCCAGCACATTTGAGGGAGTGCTGGCATATTCCGCCAGGAACAGCTGCACCTCCTCGCACTGCTCTCCAGATGCAAGTTCACGCAGCTGCGAGGGAATTATGTCCCCGTTCCAGTGCTTGCGCAGAAATTCAGGCAGGTCCTTCTTGATTTCCGCTATTATTGTGTCAATGTCGCTCATCGTTAGAAAGAAAATATAGTCAAGCGCAAATATATTGTAATTCGCCAAAAAACAACCTCAAAAACAATAATTTTACAAAAGCATTTGTTTTTTTGTTGTATTGCAGTAGTTTAAGCGCAATGTGTTTCCTTTTCCACTTTAGGCAATAACACTAAACAAACGGAGAAAATCTAGATGAAACGTAGAATCAGAATGGGTATGGTCGGCGGTGGTCCAGGTGCATTCATCGGCGGTGTGCACCGCATGGCGGCCAGACTTGACGGCAAAATCGAACTGGTGTGCGGCTGCTTCGGCACCACTCACGAAAAGAACATGATCATGGCGGACGAATTGCTCCTCCCCAAAGAACGCTGCTATGACACATACCAGCAGATGATTGAGGAAGAGGCAAAGCTGCCAGAAGGCGAGCGCATGGACTTCGTGGCGGTCACCACCCCCAACTCCACTCACTTCCAGATTGCAATGTGCGCTTTGGAGCATGGCTTCCATGTGGTCTGCGAAAAGCCCATCACAATGAATGCGGACGAGGCACAGAAGCTGGCCGCAAAGGTCAAGGAG
>JAFZZD010000593.1 GCA_017615955.1 Victivallales bacterium | reverse complement strand
GCGGTATCATACATCAGGTGTATATGCAGTCTCAGGCCGCTGTCATCATCATTGTCTTTTACCTGCTGTTTAAGAAACTGAAGAGCTACAGAGGGAGAATTGCCAAAAAACGTGAATTATCACAAAAAAAACACCTTTTCAAGTTGCAAAGTTGATGTTTGTGGTTATGCTAATATATAAGGTATTTTGTAAGTATTGTTGTGTTGAAACGAAAACAGGAGTCGGTCCTAGTGAACGATGCTTTTGGAAATATCGGGGAGTCCTTCCCTGAAAAAGATGTGAAATGCAGGGTACGTGGTTGTAAGAACATTGCCCATATTTCCCAAGACCAGGTCATGCGTGACTTGATGCGGGGCAGGACACGGGACTTGAACTTGCGTATGTGCGATGAGTGTCTTGCACTCTATAACACGCTGGAAGACAAGGAAATGCCTTGTGCGACCCCTGGCTGCGAAGGCAAATGGACGTGGACACGCTTCTCTCAGCTGGAGGCCATACGCCAGGGCCGTGAGAAGCGCCAGCCCAGGGGCTTCTGCAACGAGTGCCGCGAGAAGATGAAGGAAATCAAGGACATCCAGGTTCCCTGCCGTCTCAAAGGCTGCAAGAACACCTGGACGCTGACGGCGCGTGACCAGCTTGAACTTGGCGACAAGCCTGCCCCGCATAAGCTGTGCGACGAGTGTTTCCAACTGCTCAACACTCTTGCTGACAAGGAGATAAAGTGCCGTGTCCATGGCTGTGAGCATACATGGGTATGGAATCGCTTTCAGCAGCTGGAGCACCTGAGGGCCGGAAAGTCCCTTGACAATCCTCCCATGCGCATGTGCGACCACTGCTTCAACATCTTCAAGGACCTGAAGCCCATCGAGCAGCCTTGCCGCATCCGCGGCTGCAGCAATACATGGACTTACAGCCCCATGGAACAGCTTGAGCAGCTTGTCAAAGCGCAGAACGAGGCCTTTGCGAAAGGGGAAGACCCTGCGGCCGTGCAGCCACCGCCTCCTCCCAGCCGCATGTGCCATGATTGCTTTGCCTTCTTCAATTCTGCGAAGGATATTGAGCTTCCATGCCGCAACAAGGCCTGCCAGAACACCTGGACGTTTACGCGTAGTATGCAGTTGGCGCATAAGAAGTTTGGACAAGGCCAGCAGTTCCCGTCGCACTACTGCATTGAGTGCGCAAAGATTTTGAATACCTTGCAGGACAAGCAGATGCCTTGCTCACAGCCAGGTTGTGACGGCACCTGGCTCTACACGCGGGAGGAACAGCTGCGGAACCAGACGGCGGGACGCGAACCGACACCGCACCACTGCCGCCGCTGTCAGGATTTCCTGAAGGAGCATCCCACTATGCAGGTTCTCTGCGAGAAATGCAGCAAGCCGATTGACGTCTCCAGCTTGCAGCAGTTGGAGTGCGAGCTGGGAGTTTCCACCATGCCGAAACTGTGCGCGGACTGCACACGTGCCAGTATGGACAAGGAACTCGCGGGCGAAGACACCTCGACTGTCATCAGCCGTCCGAAAATCTACATCCCCAAGTCTGGCGAATGGCTTGACGAGCCAATTGTGCGCAATGCGCCAGGTGCCGTGACGCCCGGGAAGATTGCCGAGATGAGTGAGGCGACGGTGAGAGTCGTCTGTCTTGGCGATGAGATGACGGTCTCCTGCGAAGAGGCGGGAAAGAGCTGGCCAGTGCAGATGGAGGCGAAGCTCCGTGAGCGTTTTGCAGACGCCAGTGTGCTGAACGCGGGCATCCCGAAATCGACGACGGCTATGGCGCTGAAGCGGTTTGCCCGCGATGTGGCCCCCTTCAAGCCGAAGGTGGTGGTTTTCTCATTTGTGTTTGCCGAGACGATGGCCTTGCCGCTCAATGCAGCACCAGAGGAGCGTGAAGCGCTACTGGCGAAGCTGACGAAGGATACACAGGCACTTTGCGAGGCTATTCGCTCGATTGGCGCGAAGCCTCTCTGCTGGATACCGAACCCGATTTACACAGCGGAAAGCGAGGACGGACGCCTTGACGCGGAGGTTGCGACCAAGCGAGCAGCCCTTTATGATGCTGTGGCAATGGCCCTTGTCAAAGCCTGCGCGGCGGCGGATGTGCCAGTGCCCATTGATGCACGCTCCCTGTTTGGCGTCAATGGCGAGCAAAGTTCACGCCGCTGGATGGCGAACTGGTTCATGCACAATGAAATCGGTGCTGGAAACATCGCCGGCTGGATTAAGGACCAGATCAACGACAAGGGGCTTCTTGAGGGCGCCGAGAAAATCACCGTTTGAAGACGGTCATTGGAGTTTAAAAAAACATCAGAAATATCAACAATCAACCAAATGAGGGTAATGTCAATGAAAGGAATCGTCAAT
>JAFZZD010000592.1 GCA_017615955.1 Victivallales bacterium | reverse complement strand
GTTGCTCAACCTGAATGGGCGCCGCTTCGGCGCCCATACTAATGTCATCGGCGTATGGAAACACAAGGGCGGAGGGATCGATTACGCTTATTCCAGCTCAACTATTGCAAAGCAATGGAAATCAAGATGCATCTTCAAGGTCTTACCGTCAAAGCCGTTGACTTTGCTGCCAAAGTCGGCGTTGTCCATGAGGATAGGCCCTCTTACGGGCGGCACCTTGTATTTCTTCTGCAAATCGAACAGTTCCTGGTATTCGGGGTCTGGCGCCGGCATGGTGTCTGTGGCCTTCTTCAGCTTTGCCTTGATGCCCAGTTTCTTCAGGTCGAAGGCGATGTTGAAGTCCTGGCTGACATGCTCCTTGCCCACATGACCGATGATTGCCAGGAGTTTCTTCTTGTCTTTGGAGACAAAGCAGCTTACATAGATGTTCTTAGCTCCATCGACTTTTGCGGGCTCCCTCCAGTAGCCAATGAAGTCTGCCTTGTCCACGCCGAACCTGTCATAGATGCGTATCAACTTGTCGAACATGCCGAAGTGGTTTCTCCACAGGCAAGGTATGGTGTTGTGGATGAGTGTTGCTGCGAAGATCGCCTTGTCCATGCGGAATTTGTATGGGGCATCCTCCTCGTCGCCGCCGTATTTTGGATTGAGCCTGTCGATTGGCATGTAAACGCTGTTTGTGATGCCGAAGGGCAGGGAACTCAATTCGCTGGCGAATATGTCAATGCCATAGCTGTCCAGAATGTCCTTCTTGTTGTGCAGTAGTGTGCTGGATGCCTGGCGGACCTGCTCGCCATTGAGCAGGTGCGTGGCGAATGTGTATGCTGGCAATTCAACCTTGTCTGTGTTGTGGACAACCAGGACTGGATCATTGATGCCCGCCTCCAGCTGCGCCAGGGCGATGCGCCTGTAGAATTCCCGTTGCGCCAGAAGCGGTGTGCGGGCGTTGCAGCCGTGCACCTCGTTGGAGCACTCCTTGACACCGCCAAAATCAAAGTAGATGCCCTTGATGTCAGGCAGTCGCTTCAGCTGTTGCTTGTATTTCCAGATGAAGAAATCGTTTGCGGATGTGCGTGGGCAGCAATCGTAAACGAAATGGCCAGTGTGGGTATAGTCCATTTCATTCATTGGCTTGAATGTCCACTCGTTGATATATGCGGCTGTCTCTGGATATTTGATAGAAAGGTGGCGTGCGCAAGTGTATGGGATTGGTCGCACGTTGTGTCCCTTGCAGATTTTCTCCAGCGTGTCCTTCTTGCCCTGTTCCTCTTTGCGACCGTCATTGTCGTCAATATCGCCGAAGAAGCTACCCAGGTCGCCGCCGTTGTAGCCAGTGAGGATTACGATGTCGCTGGTGGGGCGTTTGCCAGGCCTGTTCAGCGGTGAGATGTAGGACCAGCTTAAGGTGTTGAATGGATAATTCACCGCCATTGGGCGCACAGGCGTGGCAATGAATCCGAACTCCAGTTCAAGTGGCTTTCCAGCAGGTATCTTGCTCATTATGCTTATGGTCACCACTGCCTTGTCGCCATCCTTTTCGATGGTGTACGCATTCTGCTCACGTTCATTCCAGGCGGCTCTTGTCTCACAGAAGAAGCAGAGACCTTTTTCCTCGTCTCCCAGCCAGAAGCAAGGATAGTAGCGGACTTTGGTGGTGCCTGAAGCGACTGCGCTGGTCAGCTTGCTTCCCCAGCCTCCGCCGTTGGCGCCATGCACGTACTTGGCGTATTTGGCTGGCATTGTGAAACGCAGCTTAAGTGAATTGAGTTGCTTTTGCGGCGAGACCGTGATGTAGTTCATCTGTATGCCGTCATATTCGATCCAGCTCTTGCTGGCGATGGCGGCACCATTCACACTTCCATTGGCACTGAACTCGGTCCTGTGCTCCTTTGTCGATGCGATGCTCAGGTCACCTGTGCTTGCCTTTTCATCGCCTACCAGCAATTCCACTGGAGCCAGCAGAAGTTTCTCGCCATTTGCCTCAATCTGGGTTGGAAGCAGCGCCTTTTCCCAAACATATTTGCGCCCATTGCAAACCTCGACTTGCAGACGATTGCCATTGGCCTGGTTCTTCATTGGTGTGAAGGGCGGGATGATGCGCTCTGGCTGGAAGTCCTGATGCTCCCATTCGCCAATGCCAGGATAGTTCAGCACCTTGGAATCCATAGCCTTGCCATCTGCCTTGTCCACAAGTGAAATGGTATATTTGCCAGCAGGCTCGCTACGCTTGAATGGAATTGTCAGGCTGTCCTCCGTGGCGGGATACGCAGTCATTTTGCCGTTGGGCGCAAGCAACTGAACCTCGCCCTTGAAGCCGGAACCTTTCTTCAGGCGAAGCATGTTCTGCTTGAGCGAGATGCAAAGTTTCTCCTGTAACAGGAGCGCCGTGACATTGAAGAAATCGTCATTCAACTCAAATGGCATGATTTCACGCATGACGACTTTGTCGCCTTGCTTGAATGTGTAGAGCAGGGCGTCGTAGTCGGTGGATGAGATTGTGCTGGTCAATTTATCTGTCAAGATTTCGCCGCCTTTGACGGTCCATTTGCGTTTGTAGATTGACATTGGCGCTGCGCTGCCATCCAGCCTTGCCATGGAGAGGTCGTATGTGACTGCGCTGCTTACTGGCGTCGCAATGGAGAACTTCTGCACATATTCACCAGAGGAAGGGTTGCTTTGTTCCCGCATCTGGAAGGTGGCGGCAGGCGCGAATATCGCCTTGATTAAATTACCGTCCTTGCCGCTATAGACATCGCCAGTTATGTTCATGGATGAATGCACACCGCATTCAGGAAGTTTCCATGAACGACAGAAATTGATTTCAGCCTCCTTGGGAGGCCCCTGAAGTTCGATTGACGACCATGGAATTGCTACCTCGCCCTGCCAGAGAATCGAATCATCGATGTTCATTGACTTGCTTGTCTTGTAAGTCCAAGGCACGTTGTATTCGGCTGCATTGTCCCTCCATTCCGTATAGCCGCCAGCCACATTTCCTGCAAAACGATAGTAGTGTCCATTTGCATGGATATAAAATTCAAAGGATTCCGTGCCCCATGGTTCAGGTTCCTTTGTGGGTGTGCGCAATGCGCCTTCCTGTATGGGCACGCGCCCTGGGAACAATGATGTGAAGCCAATGTAGAGGTTCTTTTCATCATGGCAGAGCATGAAGGTGTGGGGCGGCAGCTGCCCTGACTTGCGCGGCATGTTGCCGCGGATGAGATGAGGCATGGAACCAGCAAAATACCAGCACTTGTCATTCAATTTGCCGTCAATTACAGGCTTTGCCATCTTTGCGGGAATTGGCGGTATGCTGATGAGCATGGGATGCGTTTCCGTCAGGGGCTTGAATTCCACGGCATATTCCTTTGCGATTTCCTCAGGAGACAGTGCCTCGTCAAAAGTGCGCAGGGAATTGATTTGCACATCGTCATTCCATGGGGATTGCACATACCATCCATCCTTGTATGGACCGATGCAGAGGTTGCGCAGTATTCCCGAATTCAGCGGCAGAGGCTGGGCTGCGGAGGCTATCATGCGCCCGTCCCTGTATAGGCGGACCAAGGCGCCGTCCCAGGTCATGCCCAGTTTTATGTTGCGTCCTTCCAGAATCTGCGGCTCTTCGTTGAAATCGAAACGGAATGTCTTTTCCCTGTCCG
The DNA here is from genome assembly GCA_017615955.1 of Victivallales bacterium. The sequence goes on along the minus strand of JAFZZD010000592.1, from coordinate 3,189 downwards.
TGAATGAGAATTGCAGTACGCCGCCAGCATAGTATGTGAAGCCTGCATATAGCCTGCTGGCTGTCCTCAAGTGGAAGAGAGGCAGCATTTTCGACTTCACATCTGGCGTTTTCTTGACTGTGATGTCAACAAGCACAGTGCCTTTGTTGTCGCCTACCAATGGCTTGGCGTCGGCGGCCCAGCCCTTTGCGCCGATCATCATTGGGGCAAAGGCGGGGCTAGTCTCCTTGGCAAATGCCATGCCTGCGATAAGCACCAGAAGCAAGTAGATGGATTTTTTCATTGTCGTTCCTTTTTTGTTGGCGCCAAGACGCCAATTTAGGTTATAATATTGAACCAATTTCAAAACTCCAGTACCAAGCTGCAAATTATCGTAGCCGCTGGCTTCAGCCAGCGGAAAAGGCAGGCTTTTCCAGGAGTTTTGATATTACCTCTATTGTCTATTATTTGCTGAAAAGTTTTCTGACCATGTCAATCGGAATCACGAGGAATGCCAGAAGGAAGCACTTGAGCCAGGTGGCGGGGGAGAGTGGCTCCACGGACAGGGCAGGGCCGCCGAATGTCACGAACACCAGTTGCAGCACAAGTATCAATCCCATCACCAGCAGGAACGTGGCGTTGCGGCCGATGCCCTCGAATGGATTGATGTGCGCCGTCCTGGCGTTGAAGCCGTTGAATGTGATTGCCATCATGAATGTGGCAAAGAGAGCGGAACGCAGGTAGATGTCGTCTGGCGCGGCCAGGAATTTCTTCATTATGGGGACAAGCAGTATAGCCAGGCAAAGTGCGGTGATGTAGAATGCGCTTATTATAATCTCCGCCAGCATTTTGGAAGTGACAATGCTTTCCGTGCGTGGTATTGGCTTCTCGTTCATGTACTCCTTCAATGGCGGTTCGCTGCCGAATGCGATTGCGGCCAGCGTGTCCATTGCCAGATTGATCAGCAGCAGCTGGATTACGGTCATAACTATGTTCTCGCCAAACATGGGGCCGATGGCGCAGGTGAACACAGCCGCCACATTCACCGTTAACTGGAAAATCAGGAATTTGCGTATGCTCTTGAACATGGTGCGACCATAGAGTATTGCCTTTTCGATGGAGGACAGGTTGTCGTCCAGGATGGTTATGTCACCGGCCTCCTTTGCAACCTGGGTGCCGCTGCCCATTGCGAAGCCAACGTCGGCCTTGCGCAAGGCGGGTGCGTCGTTTACGCCGTCGCCAGTCATGCCCACCACCATGTCCAGTTCCTGCGCCAGATTGACCAGGCGGCTCTTGTCCAATGGCAATGCTCTTGACACCACTCGCAGGCGCGGCAGCACTGCCTTTAGTTCTTCGTCGCTCATGTCCGCCATTTCAAACGAGGTCAATGCCACGTCGTCTGGCGAAGAAAGCAGGTTCGCCTCCTTGGCAATGGCGACGGCTGTCTCCTTCCTGTCGCCAGTCACCATCACAACTTGAATGCCTGCGTTTCTGATTTCCTGGATTGCGGCCTTGACTTCCTTGCGCACATTGTCCCTTATGCTGATGATGCAGACTAGTGTCAAAGGCACGTTTTCGTCGCTGCCGTCCGCTTTCGCCACGGCCAGCAGCCTCATGGAGCGCCCAGCCTGTTCAAGCTGGTATGCCTGCAGTGCCTCCTTTTCCGCCAAGGGCTGCGTATTTCCATTGGCGTCAACGTAGCTGTTGCATCTTTCGATGATTTTCTCCGCCGCGCCTTTGATGAACACCTGCGGTCCCTTGCCAGTATCAACAACTATGCTTGAACTTTTCCTGTTTGAGTCGAAGGCGTTGAATGCAATTGCACTTTCCTTGTCGATTTTAGAGACAAGGCCATTCTCCACAAGAAACGACATCAGGGCACGGTCAGTTCCGTTCCCGCCTATGACGCCGTCCTTGCCTGGCATGGAGCCATTGTTGACGCCGATGCCAACCAGCACGTCGTTTTGAAGGCTTGGCTGCATGGCTGCCATTGCGTTGTATTTGTCCAATGCGCCAGTTGCCAGTTCCACCACTGACAGGCGTCCCTCGGTGATGGTGCCTGTCTTGTCGCTGAAAAGTATGCTGAGGCTGCCCGCTGTCTCAAGTCCGTTGATTTTTTGAACCAGGACATTGTCTTTCACCATTTTCAGGCTTTGCAGAGCCTGGAGTATGGAACTCAGCATGGGAAGGCCCTCGGGCACGGCACACACTATGATGGTGACCGCCACAGTGACTGCGTTGATCATCAGGCTTAGCCATCCAGACCAGTCCTGGGGTGTCTTGCCTGTAATAATCGTGGTTGCCAGAATGACTGCCACGATTGCGGTGGCCCCGATGTATCCGAAGAGGGAAATCTGCTTTGCCAGTTTGCCTAGCTTGACCTGCAATGGCGTGGCCCGTTCTTCTTCCTGGGCTGCCAGCGCGGCCTGGCCGAACTCGGTTTTGTCCCCCACCACCTTGACTTCCTGGTATGCCTCGCCAGCGCAGATCACCGTGCCGCGGTATATGTAATATGGGTTCAGCAAATCCTTTGTATTGTATTCCGCACCTTGTTCCAGCGCGACTTTGGGTGCCTCCTCCGATTCGCCGTTCAGGGCCGCTTGGTCCACCTTGAGTGAGCCATCCAGCAATGTACCGTCCGCAGGTATCTTGTCACCAGCCTGTAGATACACCACGTCTCCGACTACTATGTCGTCAATTGGAAGCTCGCCCAGACCGCCGTCTCGCACGACTTTTGCCTTTTCCTTGGAGTTGGCCTCGTGCTTCAGAGCAGATGCTTTTCCCTCCTGCTTGTACTCGAAGATGGCGGCCACGCCATTGGCTATGATGATTGCGACGAATATGCCAAGGGGCTCGTACCACTGAATCTTGCCGCAGAGGAAAAGCACCAGCTGCACCAGCAGTGCGACAAGGAGAATCATTATCATCGGGTCCTTGAAGCCCTTCACTATCTTGAGCCACAGTGGCTCTGGGGGTATGTCCGTCAGGGCATTGCTGCCAAACTGCCTTCTGCTTTCCTCAACCTGCTGTCTGGATAATCCCGTATATTTCATGATCTTGTCAATTACAAGTTTTCTGCTGTAGTATATTTTGTGTACGCTTTGTTCCCCAAGAGGGTAGGTATGTGCGCGGCCATTGGCCGCGCATCAGGACGCGTGACTTCCAGCCGCACCTGGATGTGCCGATATAGAGGTTGCCAGGAAATCCTAC
>JAFZZD010000591.1 GCA_017615955.1 Victivallales bacterium | reverse complement strand
CCTTGCCTTGCAAGACGGCAGTTGCATGGAAGTCACGCATACTGATATGTGCGCATCTAAGTTCAACATATTCATCTGTGATAATCTGCGACAATCTGTGGATCAATACAAAATGACACTATACAAAGCAAAATGGTGGCTTCCGCTTGAGGATGGTGCGGTGGAGTGCAGGCTATGTCCAAGGCAGTGCCGCATACAGCCTGGCAGTACTGGATACTGCGCCGTCAGGGAAAACAGGGATGGCACATTGTACAGTCTGTCCTACGGGCATCCTGTGTCAGTCGCCATTGACCCAATTGAAAAGAAGCCGCTTTCCCATTTCATGCCCGGAACCAAGACCTTGTCCTTCGGCGCGTTCGGCTGCAATCTGGGCTGCGTCTTCTGCCAGAACTACAGCCTCTCCAGGCAAAGCTACACTCCAGACACACTGTATCGTGACATATCGCCCGCGCAGATTGTCAAACTGACGCAGCAGCACAAGTGCCCTTCCCTGTCATTCACCTACAACGAACCCAGCACCTTCGCGGAATATGCCATTGACATAGCGCAGCTGGCGCACAAGGCTGGCATCAAAACCGTGCTGGTCAGCAATGGCTACATCTCACCAGAGGCAGCGGACGAACTTTATCCGCTCATAGACGCGGCAAACATCGACATGAAGGGCTTCACCCAGGACTTCTACAGCCAGATGTGCCAAGCCACATTGCAGCCTGTGCTGGATTCCCTGGAAAAACTGTACGCATTAGGTGTGCACCTGGAAATCACCACATTGGTCATCCCTGGGAAAAACGATGATGACACATCCACGCTTGCCTGGCTGGACTGGGTGGAGGCGCATCTGGACAAATCAGTGCCGCTGCATTTCAACGCATATTACCCTGCCTATAAATGCAACATCCCCTGCACCCAATCTGAAACGCTGTACCACATACGCGCACTGGCGCAAAAACACGGCTTCTCAAATGTGCATTTGGGCAATATCTAAACAGTGGACTGTGGACTGTGCCAGGAAAAACGCGGTGCTTTCGCACCGCGCACCAAACTATCAACTGTCCACATATAGATAAGAAATTATAGTTTTGACACTTGCGAATAGACAATTAGTTTGTTATAATTGCAGACAACACATAAAACGCAATAATACAGAGGTAATTGCAAAACTCCTTAAAAGGCATGCCTTTACCGCTGGCTAAAGCCAGCGGCTCCGACTGTTTGCGGCGTGGCGCGATAGTTTTGAAATTGTCTCTAAATAAAGGACACACAATGAGAAAATGCTTTACCTTGATTGAATTACTGGTTGTCATAGCAATTATCGCGATTCTGGCGGCCATGCTGCTGCCTACATTGAGCAAGGCGCGAGAAAAGGCACGCTGCATCAGCTGCTGCAATAACCTTAAATCACTTAGCTATTTTGAGCCAATATATACTGAAGACTGGGATGGCTGGATATTGCCAGCGCAGCGAGGCGACGGCAATGGTTCTGGGCCTAGCTGGATTCCCATATTTCGAGATTATCTGGCAAAAGGCGCCTCATTCACAAGCAATTTAGCTGGGATGAAAGCCCTTCCAACTCTCGTATGTCCATCTGAAACCAGAAATTGGGGCAGCTCTCCAAATTTCAGATACACGCACTATATGCGCAACAACCGCACTGGTGCCTATCCATACAGAAGGGGAAAAAGCACCAATGAAACATACATAAACCAGCGTGGCATGAAAAAGGCCAGCGAAATGGACCAGCCCTCCATCGCCATATTCTTCATCGACAGCTCATATAAAAGCAACTACCAGGTCACCTGGTGGAGTGCTTCAAACAGGTGGTGTGGAAGGCACCTTGGAGGTTATGAATCCAATGCCAGCGACTCGGACTACACACACTACTATAATGGCGCAGCCAACATGAGCTACGGGGACGGACACGTCGGCACCGTGCTAAAACCAGAAATTTCAATGATCGGGGATGTGTGGATAAACAATGGCTTCAATGT
>JAFZZD010000590.1 GCA_017615955.1 Victivallales bacterium | reverse complement strand
TACGCCAATTTCGGAGATAATTCGCAATGGTAGCAAAGCTCTCCCAGCTGCTTTGCTGCATTTTTGATTATCTGGAAAAATGTCATTATGATTCTTTGTGGCATTTGCATGGCAATAATCCTAATATGAAAAAGAAGATGGTGCCAGAACACTATGAGAACCATTTCAGAAGGCGGATGATACCCATGTCGGCTATGCTTGAATGAGCGGAAACCTCTTTTCTGGAGGCGATTTCCTCCTTGTTGGCGTGATAGTATTCATAGGCAGTCAGAAGCATTTCCTCGTTGTTTTTTGTGGGGTGCCAGTGAAGCTCTCTTTTAATTTTGGATGTGTCAAAGACAAAGCTGGAGGCTATCATTTTGTACTGGTATGGTCCCAGAGGGGAAATGCCCAGCGCAAAGCAAATCTTCATTGCCCAAATGCTGGGGCGCCTGGGAAGGTGAACCAGGCGCGATTGGCTATGGGATTGCCGAATGACGTACTCATAGACTTCGTTGAAGCTTTTTACGTTGTCTGAGCCGATGTTGAAAACTTCAGAGTGGGGGTAAACGATTGCCTTCTGACAGGCCGCCACGAGATCTTTCGCATAAATGAACTGGTATTTATTGTTTCCGTCTCCAACCATCCACACTTTTCGCCCTTCATCGATGAAGGCGAACAGAATCCCGAGCAGTCCAAGGCGTCCCTCGTCCATAATCGTCGGACAACGGATAATGATGCAAGTCGTCTTTTGGGAGGCGAGCAGTATTTTTTCAGCCTCCCATTTGGAACGTCCATAGATTTCAACGGGGGCTGGTTCTTCTGTCTCCATGACGGGCTTTTCCATATTTCGGGCCCAGAGACAGTTTGTGGAAAGGAAAACAATGGAGGAAACCCCATATTTCTCGGCAAAATTCAACACGTTATGCGTACCATCCACATTGGATTTCCAGAGGCGTGGAAGGTCTTTTCGGACATGTGCCAGCAGTGCGGCACAGTGGAAAATGCCATCCAGCCTGCTTTGCGAGAAAATCCTGTCCATCAATGTGTCATCATTGATGTCGCCTTGAAAAGCCGTCAGATTATCATGTCTGGTATGTTCGGGCTCTAAATCAATGGAAATGACGTGATGGCCGTCAGCCAATAATTTGGCCTTCAGAATTGAACCGAAGAATCCGGCTCCGCCTGTTACAAGATAGTTGCTCATTCTATGTAATGACCTTTGAGGTATTTCTGAACTATGATCGAAATGGGTGTCGGCATGAACGCATTTTGATGAAATATCTGCAATTATCTCCTGATTAAGGCATTATAGGACTATTGTGCTTTCCCGAATATTCCATCCACTCAGCACTAACGTGGATGGTGCGTCGCCAGTGAAGTGCAGGCTTGTTTCCCGCGTGCCGCCAGGCGCGATGGAGAGGAAATTGTCCTGCCAGGACTGCTCTGCGGGGGCTTTGTCTGGAGCGGTCAGGCGTATGTTCAGGGCGGCCCATTCACTGCGGTTGGCGAGGGTGACGGCTATCCGATTGCCTTCCAGCAATTTTGCTTCGACGTTGACATCGCACTGTGGCAGTGTGAACGCCTGCTTGAAGTCGGGGATACCGCGCAGCTGTTCATCTTGCCAGACCGTCTTGCCGTCTGAGTCGGTGAGGCGTAGCTCCAGCAGGAGCATGCTGCCAGCGGCGTTGGTGCAGTCGCATTTGAAGGAGGCCAGTTCCGACGTGCCGTCTGTGTCGGCATGCGGATAGAGGCCCTCGAAATAGACTTTGCCGTGCATGTCCATGATGCGGACGCTGGCGGTCAGCGCCTTTTGCGGCGTGTCCGCAACAAGCAGGATTCTGCCTGCGTAGTGTCCGTCAGGGACGACAATGTCCTCGTCCTCGACCATCAGCAGGGCAGGGGCGTTGGCGCGTTTCAGCGTGTAGTAGGCCATTTTGGGGCGGGCATAGTAGTCAACGATGCTGTAGGCGAAGGTCGGCCAGGGCTCGTTGTACTGCCAGATGAAGCAGCCAGTGGCGCGCGGGAAGAGCGCGCGGTAGTGGCTCATGAAGTAGCGCAGGACGTCAGCCTGCCGAAGCATGGAGGCCTGGATGGTCTCTGGCAAATCCTTCACTGCGAACGGCTCAAGCTGGCGCTTGATGTCGTGCTGCCCCGACGTCATGAAGAAATGGTATTTCCAGCTCTGGCCGTGCGGGAAGGCGGCAATCTCCGATGGGGGGATGAATTGGCGGATTGACTCCAGCTGGGTCATGCCTGAACAGCCGACCTCGCTGGCCAGCAGACGGAAGTGCTCGTTGTAGGTTTTGTGCGTCTGGACGCTCCATGGCCCGTGGTTGCGCTCGCCGTGGCGCGAGAGGTCGGGGCAGGAGAGGTGGTAGGCCAGGTC
>JAFZZD010000003.1 GCA_017615955.1 Victivallales bacterium | reverse complement strand
CATCTTCAGATAAAAACTAAGTTCTTCAATTGCGCGGTGGAATAATTCCACAGCTATCCCATAACTTTTCAGAAACGGCATTCTTTCATGCAATTTTAAGGAGAAGTATCTTTGTTTTGCAAAAGTGACTCCAAAACGCCAATGTTAAGTCCATAACACAAGGCATCTGCAAGTATAAAAAACGGGAATCCATGCTATCTTTAGTTTCGACGAAAAAACATAAGGAGACATCATGGATTCCCAGGAACACAACCTTACCATACTCGGGCAGATTGTCAAGCACATACCCCCGAAACTCATCGACAGCCTGAAAAGAAAGCACCGCATCCAGACCAGGGCGTTCTCCGCCACGAGCCATGTGGTGGCCATGCTGTTCGCGCAATTGTGCCATGCCCTCAGCCTCAATGACATCTGCGACAGCCTGAGGCTGCATTCAGGCTACCTGGCCCAGATCAGGGACAGCACTCCGCCAAGCAGAAACGGCCTGGCGCACGCCAACGCCACGAGAGACGCGAAAATGGCGGATGAGCTGTTCTGGAGCGCATTCGATGACATAAGGAAAAGGCATCCAGCGTTCATAAACGGAAGCCGCCAGTATCCCGGCCTTCCGCACCGCTTCAAGCGCGCCATCCACATCGTTGACTCCACCACCATAAAGCTGATAGCCAAATGCCTGAACTGGGCCAGGCACCGCCAGCAGAAGGCTGCGGCAAAAATGCATCTGGACCTTGACCTTAGGTCGTTTCTTCCGAACCTTGCCGTCATAGGCCCCGCGAAGGACTCGGACGCGAAGATGGCAAGGGAGGTGTGCGCTCCCATACGGGCTGGCGAGATAGTCGTGTTCGACAGGGCGTATGTGGACTTCGGGCACCTGCATGACCTGACCATGCGCGGAGTGACATGGGTGACGCGATGCAAGGAGGGCATACTGTACGACATTGTGGGACAGCAGCTGTCGCAGGAGGAAATGGAACAGGCGCGGCACATGCGCGAAAAGGGCATTTTTGTGGGACAGCAGCCGATCGTCCTGAGTGACCGCACGATAAAACTGACGGGGGAGGAGACCGCAAGGAAATACCCCGAGAACGTGCGCATGGTCGTGGCCTGCATGCTGGTGGACGGAAAGCCATGCGACATGACCTTCCTCACCAACAACTTCCAGTGGTCCCCGTATTCCATATGCGAGCTTTACCGCGCCCGCTGGGGCATCGAGACGTTCTTCAAGGAGATAAAGCAGACGCTTCAGCTGGCGGACTTCATGGGCACTGGCGAGAACGCCATAAAGTGGCAGATATGGATGGCGCTTCTGGCGTATCTCCTGCTTCGCCTTATTGGCTGGCTTGCGGACTGGAAGCAGAGCTTCCGCAGGCTTTTCACCTTGATAAAGGGCATGATCTGGAGCCGAAGAAACCTGGTGCTGCTGATTGAATTTGTGGACACGGACGTGGGAGCGGACGGGAAGTCGCCTCCAGTCAGGCTCGCCGCCGTGCAGCTCCAATTCGATTTTGGTGACTTCTAGAGGGTAAAGCCACATTTGACAAAATCACTTTTCCGAATCACAGGGGTGCTCTATCTCAAAATTTCCTCAAAATCCGTTGTTTTGAAAAGTTATGGGACATCTGT
>JAFZZD010000589.1 GCA_017615955.1 Victivallales bacterium | reverse complement strand
CATTCACATCCGCCTGAGGCAGGCGCCCGTTCTTGACGCACCATTTGGCGACTTTCTTCGCCTCTTCCACGGAATACGCCGCAAGTTGGTTGCGCTCTTCTTCCGTGGCTATCCCCAGAAGCACCTTTGTAGCCAGATATGTGGCAGTCGCGTTGTCCATTGTCAGTTAAGTTGGGGGTAGACGCAGGCTATTATAGAATCGCCCTTGGAGAGGAATTCACTCTCGCTCTCATCAATGGTCATGCATCCATCCAATTTGATGCCATGACTTTCCGTGTCCCATATCCACGTTCCCAAATCCTCCCCCTTGGCGTTATAGGCGTGCACCCTGTACCCGTTTCGCAGCAGTTTGTCTATGGTTTCAACCATCAGATAGCCATTCTCAATGTTGACCACCAGCGTGCCCATTTCGGCGGCCTGCAGGAGCACTTCCCGCTCCTTGCCTGCGGGTAGCAGAATAAGGCGTTCATTGCCCTTTTCATCGAATGAGCGCACCGTGCGCCCCCAGTTGGCGATGGTTCCAGGCAGGCATGGCAGTATCGCCTTGCATCGCAGTTCGCGGGCCGCCGCAAGGAGCGCAGCCGCCCTAGGCGTCTCGGCGGGCTTTTCCTCGCCCTGTTGCGAGGCTTCTAGCGGCTTGCCTGGCGTGAAGTCCATTTCCAGTTGCTCCAGGTCTATGTCCGCCTCGGGGAAATCCCTGTAGCAGAACTTCATCTCGCGCTTGAAGAAGAGTTTTTCCACCTTCACCTTGGCGCGGGCGTGCTCGCTGTCATAGTCGCTGATTTCCACAACCAACGCGACCTTCATCGGCTCTGGGTCCCGTGTTCCCGCCAGCAATGCACGCTCCCTGCATTCCTTCAGCACATCCTCCGCATTGCGCTCCCAGGCGTACTTGATGGCATTCGCCCCCTCATCGCGGAACTTCTCCAGAAATTCTATGTAAAGTTCATCTTTCATCTTCTACCATCCCTCCGGCAAATCGTTTATCTTTTCGTATGTCAATTCATCCATCGCATCCAGCGTGATTGCGCTTTTGCGCTTGATTGTCTGGAAACACCGCGCCATTTCCCGCAAGTCAGCCTCGCTCACCCCATGCAGATTGCGGCGCATGGCTGTCACCAGGTCAATCTCCAGCGTGATTATCTGCTTTGCCTCATCGCCGTATGCGTTTTCGATTTTCCTGATTTTCTCCTTCGTTGGCAGCACATCCACGAAAATCACGTCTGGCTTAATCGAATTGTAGAGTGACAGGGCAACCAGAACGGCGATGCACGTGTCCCAGGCACATTCGTAGCGTTTATGGTTGTACTTGTACTCGCCATCGATGTACAGGAACAAGTCTGGCTCCAGCAGAAGGCAGTTCTTTTCCTGCGCCAGTTTCCTTGCGTATGTTGTCTTGCCCGCACCAGGCAGGCCACGAACTATGTACAGGCTCATTTGCCATCACCTCCATTTTCATAATCGACCAGGCACCACTTGCCCTGTATTTTCTTCACATCAAAGCCATGGGCATACAACATCTGAAGAATTGCGTCAGCCAAATCGCTCCACCCATTCTGCATTGCCCTGCAATAGCCCAAGAAGAAGTTCATCACAACAAAATCAGGCTTCTTTCCCATTGTT
>JAFZZD010000588.1 GCA_017615955.1 Victivallales bacterium | reverse complement strand
GTTATGCCCCTGAAGAGTTCATCCTTGTCCACGCCGATTTCGGAGGCCGTGACAGGGCAGCCCATAATATCAAGACGTGACTTCATGTCCTGGAAAGTGAAGATCTGCTTGTTTACGGCTTCCTTCAGATAATCCCACTTTTCCACAATCTGCCTGCGTCTTCTTGCAAGTGCGTCGCCTGTCAGCAACTTGCCGATGCAGACCTTGCATACATTGTCGTAGATGGGGGTGCCTTTCAAGTATGCGTCAATTTCAGCCTGTCTTTGCGCAACGCTGATTTCAGGGGCATTTTCGCAAGACTTGATGAAATTGTCCTTTGTCATTACATTGAAGGCAAAGTCCATCATTGCGGTTGAAATCAAAGTGCCGACAGCCACCTTGAAGCCATGGGAAGGAGAAACACCATCCTTTTTGACGCCATCCATTTCCCAGACATGGCTGAACAAGTGCTCCGCTCCAGAGGCTGGCCTGGATTCCTTATAGTATTGCATTGCAAAGCCAGTGGCAACAAGTCCATTGAACAGGGCAGCCAGCCTCTCTGGATCATTCTGACGCAACTTCTCCGGATTCGCAAGCCAGTTTCTCAAGTCCTTCTGTACCATGTTCCATGCAAAGGTGTCGAACGGCGTCTCGCCCAGGGCATCCGCAATGTACCAATCGCCGCCAGCCACAATCTTAGCCAAAAGGTCAGCATAGCCTGATGCAGTCATGTCCTGCGGCGCGGACGAAAGGACGCGGCTGTCCGCAATGATGGCCAATGGGGCAGGGCATTCCAATGTCTGCTTGAAGTTGTTCACTGAAATCGCCGCGCCGAATGAGGTGTAGCCGTCAACTGAACAGGCTGTGGCCACGCACATATAGCCTGGGTTCTTTGCTTCGAAGACCGCCCGCTTTGTCAAGTCGTTTATTGTGCCGGAACCAACTGCAATCGCCAGTTTTCCAGTTACAAGAGGCACAAGTTCAACCACATGCTCATAGTCAGCATGGAGCATCGGCTTCCTTGGGAAAATCTTCGGTTGAGCCAGAGCAATGCCACTGGCGGCAAGCAGCCTGGAGACCTCCTTTCCCGCCGCATCCCACGTGTTTTCATCGGCAATCAATATGACTTCCTTGCCAGGCCATAATTGCTTGACTGCATTCGGCACCTCTGGCAAAACATTCTCGCCCAAAATGCACAACTTTGACTGCAATCCTTCAGGGATATTTATTACTTGCATTTAAATTGCTCCTTATTACCTTCCAGCCCGGGGACGGGCTGGCTACTACCTATTTATCAAAAAACGACTTTTCAACTGCAATGCACATAAAGTGGTATATGGGCAAATGCAGTTCCTGCACCTTGTATGTCTCCTTTTCAGGCGCCTTGATGCAGACATCCGCCAGCTTTGCCAGGCGACCGCCGCCTTCACCAGTCATGCCTATGATCTTCATGCCACGCATTTTCGCCACTTGGCAGGCAAGCGCCAGGTTCTTTGCGTTGCCTGATGTGGAAATCGCCAGCAGCACGTCTCCTGGGCGGCCAGCGGAGCAGAGCTGCTGGGCGGGTCCCATGTCCCCGCCAAGGTCGTTGGCGGCGGCGGTGTAAATTGCTGAATGGCACATCAGATTGAATGCCCTGAAGCCGCACTGAAGCTTGGCGATCAAGTCGTATGCCTCTGGTTCGCCCTGGTCGAGGATGCGCTTCTTGTTGTCATCATTCAAAGGCCGCTTGAATACGAAGCCCTTCATTAATTCGCCAACAATGTGGTCAGCGTCTGCGGCGCTGCCGCCATTGCCTGCCGTGAAAAGGACACCGTCCTTTGCAAAGCAGTTCTTCATGATCTTGACAGCTTCCTTGACATCCTGCCTTATGGCGTCCAGAGAAGGATATCTCTTCACAAGTTCGTCGTATTCTGCATCAAACAGGAACATGCCATGCCTCCAAAAATAAAATCATTTTCCATTTGAGATTTATTTAATGCTAAATATATTAGGCGCTCACTAAAAGTCAAAGGATTCTGGCAATCTGGAAATTTTGGCTTCTGGAACCCATTGTTGAAAACGCATTGATAAGCCAGTGCATAAATTGTCGATAACTTTGTTGATAAGGTTATCAACAGGATTATCAACAGTGTTGCAAATAAGTTTTCAACTATGCTTAACATGGTGAAAATAGGGCAGTTAGATGATTATTTCCATAATTATCAACAGCTATAGTAATAGTGATTTTAACTCTAAAAACATTAGTCCTATAAACATGGGAGAGAGAAATGCGGATCATCATTTCAAAGGAAAAGTTTCTTGATGTATTGAAGCGTACCAATTGCGTAATCAATCCGAGGCCAACAACGCCTATCCTTAATAATGTATTGTTAAGCGCACACGGGGACAAACTGAAGATCACGGCCATGGACAATGACATGACCATAATCACATCCACAGGCGCACTTATTGAGGAAGAAGGCGACACAACACTGCCATCCAAGATCCTCATGAATATTGTCGGCGCCTTCCAGCAGGGAGACATTACGCTGGAGACAGACCAGGACGACGAGGCAAAACTGACATGCCGCAACTCTTCATTCAAGATCCATGGGCTTCCGGCGTCAGACTATCCTGAAGTCGGCGAGCAGGTTTCCGACTGGGAATTCAGCATGCCCACACGTGAATTGATGAGGGGCCTGGCGAAAGTCACATACGCCCGCAGCACGGATGAATCACGCAAGCAGCTCAATGGCGTGGTGCTTAGCATACGCAAGGGACTGACCACATTGGCGGCAACGGACGGGCGCAGGCTGGCTCTTCAGGAAAACCAGCAGCAGGAAGAGGTTTCCAATGAAGGCGACTACATCCTGGCGGCAAAGGTCTCCACTGACTTGGCAAAATGCATGGATGACAGTTCAGACAAGGTGAAAGTTCGCGTGAATGGGTCGTATGCCGTGTTTGAGACAGAGGCGACCACACTTATGACCAGGCTGGTGGAGGGCATTTATCCCAACTTCAGGCAGGTCATTCCAGAAAACTGCGGCAACACAGTGTCCGTCCCGCGTACACAGTTGATTGACGTGATTTCCCGTGTCTCCCTGATCATCCAGGGCACGTCTAATCCAATCCGTATGACATTCAAGGACAATACCATGGTGATTTCAGCCAGCAATGCCGAGGCAGGAGAGTCCAAGGAAAGCATTGAAGTGGCATACGAAGGCGAGGAGATTACGGTTTCATTCAACCACGCCTATATACTGGAGCCATTGAAGATCATGGAATCCGACAATGTCTCCCTTGAGTTCGGCAAGCAATTCGCCCCATTGAAAATCACTGGCGAGGAAGGCTTCCTCTATATGCTCATGCCAATGAGAAGCAACTGAGTGATAAGTGGACAGTTTGATGTGAGCGCCGAAGCGGCGCTCACTCAGGTTGAAAAACTTATTCTGCAAAGCCCAAGACCATTCCGCACAGGTTGGCCAACCTGTGCGACTGTCCAATAGACGAAACATACAAGTTGGCCAACTTGAGTGAGCGC
>JAFZZD010000061.1 GCA_017615955.1 Victivallales bacterium | reverse complement strand
TCCATTCAGGACATTTTATTGAAATGAAACTAATCTGTGGAAATCTGTGGAAATCTGTGGATAAAACAGTATTGAAATCACCTCAACTTCTTCAATTTTTCTATTTTATCCTCAAGCATTTTTGCATCGAACATATAGACCTGCGCCTCGCTGTGGAAGCCCTGGCGCTTGTCTGCCTTTACTATACTCACCACTGCAAGCACATTCTCCAGCTCCTGCCTCTGCAAAGCCAGATACTCCTGGCCCTCGGCAACGCCGCCGTCCTTCTTCATCATGTAGAAACGAATCATGTTGCAGGAGCTTATGAAGCAGGCGTTCACAACCTTGGCGGTATTCAGTTCCTCCTCGGCATGCTTGCATTTCGAGGAGGCAAGCCCCGCCTCGAACAACTTTAATGCCTGGCTCCATCTTTGGGATATGCGCTGCATCCTCTCCAGCACCTCAACTTCGGTGAACCCGCCTTCAGGGCGACCATTGCTGTCACTATGCTCGCTGCCCTTGGCAAAGGCGGCGGACAAATCATCCCCACGCACATCATACAGCCATGAACGCCCGCCCTTGCCACTCATCTTGCCAGGAGGGCAGAAATAGCCCAGCGCCCAGTTCACGCATCCCATGTACAGCCATGGAGAGCAGTGTGGATAGCCCTCCAGCGCATCGCCGAATGCCTTCCATCCCTCGGCCACCTTGCTGGCATCGCAGCCAGGGAAATACCGCGCGGCGAAAGATGTCAGCGCCTCCGTCATATCATCGGAGCATTCCTGGCTCACAAAGTAATGGAAAGCCGCCGTGTTGGCGGTGACGGCATTTCCAAAATTCCAGCATCCCATGTATCCCGCGCAGCTTTTGGTATGCTTAACCCATTGCGCACGGGCAAACAGTTGCCCTGGCACAGGCAGATTCGGCACAGAGGCAAGCTCGTGTGTCACATTCAGCTGAAGTTTCGCCGCAGTGCCCAGGCCATGCGCCTCCGCAGCCGCCATGTCCTTAAGGAAAACAGGAGACGGCCCCTCATAGCACATCGCATACTCGTCAATGAAGGTGCCCGCCTTGTCATAGCCGCCCCTTTCCGCATCACCCATTACCACCACATTGCCCTTGAGCTGGCGTATGATCTCCGCAGGGGATGCATGCATAGTTGTATCCCAGGACCAGTTCCACGCAATCACGGTCTGCTGCGGCGCAACGGAATGTACGCCTCTTTCCACTATGTTGATGACCTCCGCAATCACATCCTCGGCGGGACGCTTTCCGCAGCGAGGGCATTGCCAGCCATTGACGTGTGGGTATGTGCGGCAGTGGGCAGGGAATTCCGAGGCGGTGATCAGAATGTAGCCGCCCAAATCTGGCAATGCCCTGCTCAAATCCGCAAATGCCTCCTCCAGATACTTCTGCACCTTGGGCAATGATGTGCAAATCGAGATGAAGTTGGAGTATTCATGTCCGTCCTTGGTACCCCAAATTGCAGACAGCCTTTCCGCCGCGCCGGCCACGTCGCCATGCTTCTCCCAGAATGCCTTGTCCCATTCGTTCACGGCCCTGGGCGGCTGGCAGCACAGATACACCTTGATGCCATACTTAGCGGCACGCTTAATCAGGGACGCCAGCTTTTCCTGCTGCTCCTTCGCATACAGGCCGAATTCGGGAAACGCCTCGTTGTACACTACATTGTGCAGCAGCATGTTCAGCCAAATGCCATTGAAGCCGCCGTCGGATATGTACTTCAGTTCCTCGTCCGTGTATGTGGCATCTGCGGTGTACGTCTCCGCATACAACTCGTTCTCCGCCTCGGGGCTATGCCCGTATCTGCTAAATTGGCTTCGCCAAATCTTGAACATTGTCATTC
>JAFZZD010000587.1 GCA_017615955.1 Victivallales bacterium | reverse complement strand
CTACCCTCTTGGGGAACATAGCCTTATTATAAAGTCCAATTGCAGGAGATTACGCTATGATAATTGACGACTACTTGAAACAGAGCACGGGCATTTTGGCGCGTATTGCGGAGAGCGAAAAGGGGCGCATAGACGCCGCCGCGAAACTCATTGCGGACGCATACTCATCTGGACATACCATCTATATATTCGGCTGTACACATTCTGCCATATTGGCGGAGGATGTGTTCTACAGGGCTGGATGCCCTGCATTCTGGCGTCCCTTGTGGGGGCCAGGCATGAGCATCGCCACCACGCCTGGCTTCCTGACCAGCGCGGCAGAGCACAACGAGGAGCTGGGACGCTCCATCGTGGAATGCTCGCAGATGAAGGCGGGGGATGTGCTTGTGGTGGCCTCCACTTCTGGCAAGAACGCCGCGCCTGTGGCTGTGGCGGATGCGGCATTGGAACGGGGCGCGGAGTTGATAGTGATAGCTTCTTCCTCATACAGGAAACAGCGTGGCAATCATTCCAGACTGCCTAATCTTTGGGCGTTGGAGGGCAGGGCGCTTATTATAGACAACCATGTGCCTGAAGGCGATGCCTCCATTGACGTGGGCGATGTGAGAATGGGGCCGCTCTCCACTATTGCTGGTTCGTTCATCATGCACAGCCTCTCCGCCTTGTCCATAGAGAAGTTGCAGGCAATGGGCATTGAGGCACCTGTTTTCATGAGTTCCAATGCTCCTGGTGGTCGTGAAAGGAATGAAAGGCTTATGGAGCGTCCCGATGTACGAGCAAACTACATGCTGCCATGAAGAACATGAATGCGCTTTCAATTGACATAGGCACCAGCAGGGTAAAATGCGCGGTGTTTGACGGTAATGGCGTGATGCTGGCGTTGCGCAGCATACGCCTTCCACGTGCATCCTCTCCAGATTTGCAGGATGCGCAGGTTTGGATTGACACATGCGTCAGTCTATTGAAGAAAATGCTTGCCATGCCAGTCTGTCCTGAAATAGATGTTGTCGCATTGACTGGCAACATGCATGCCTTGCTGGGCGTGGACGCAAACGGAAAGCCACTGGCACCAGCCCGCCTTTGGTGCGACAATTCCGCCATTGCCGTCTCCGACGAACTCAATTCCCGCTATAAGGATGCTTTCCTTGAGAAGACAGGCAATGTGAGCACCCCTGTTTTTACGCTGCCAAAGATGCTTAAGCTGAAGCGTGAACAGCCGGAATTATACAGCCATGTCCACAAATTCCTGCAAAGCAAGGACATAGTCGCCCATTTTCTGACAGGTCGCTTTGTGACAGATCCAGTGGACGCATCAGGCACGCTTCTTATGGAATTGAAAGAACGCCGCTGGTGGAGTGGCATGTTCGCGGAATTGGGACTTGACCAGGAAAAGATGCCAGACATTGTCCCGTCTGGCGAAATATGCGGTCATGTCACGGAAGCGGCGGCACAAGCGACAGGGCTAAAGGCTGGAGTGCCAGTGGTGATAGGCTGCGGCGATTTGACGAGTGCAGCCTTGGGAAGCGGTGTGGATGAGGACAGCATGTCCCTTACTCTGGGTACTGCTGGACAATTGCTTGCCACTGGCAGTCCAGGCACGGGTCGCAAGCTGGCGGGGCAGCTGTTCGTGTTTGCACATTGCGATGAAAGGCGCGAGTTGTTCCTGGGCTCAGTTCCTGGCGGCGGCTTTTCATTTGAATGGCTTGCTTCACTCCACAAATTGGACTTGCCTGAATTCTTCAAACTGGCGAGTGATGTGCTTCATTGCGGGGACTTACCTGTGTTCATGCCATACGAGCTGGGGCGGGGCGCACCGTACATGGACTACACTCCAATGGGGGCCTGGTTCGGGCTGAACGCCAAACATGGCATGCCAGAACTGTGCCGTGCCGCCAT
>JAFZZD010000586.1 GCA_017615955.1 Victivallales bacterium | reverse complement strand
GTTGCTCAACCTGAGTGGGCGCCGCTTCGGCGCCCACATGGACGCCATCGGCTTATGGAAACTTATGTGAAATAACCGATTTTGAACAGCAAGTATTGACAAATGCATATTCTTTGGTAAAATACGTTTTAGCTGGAGTGCCATTTATGCAATTCATGTGCAAAATGCTTACTTCAAATCAAAAATTCAACCTAACAACCAAATAAAAAGGAGAAAGACCATGAAAAACACAAGACATTTCACGCTGATTGAACTGTTGGTGGTAATCGCAATCATCGCAATCCTGGCCTCCATGCTGCTGCCCGCATTGAGCAAGGCGAGGATGAAGGCCCGCAGCATTTCTTGCGTCAACAACGTAAAGCAGCTGAGGCTCTTTGCCCAGATATACGAAAACGACCATGAGGAATACTATATGCCATGTGCGGCGATGGGATTGTACTGGGCACACATTCTTGTGGCTAGGAAGTACATGCCTGGCGCAGACGGCCAGCGCATGCCTGAATTCATCTGCCCTGAAAGAGCAAGCAAGGAAATAGTCGCTAATGGCATGACATATAGATTTCCATATTTAAGCTATGGCCCCACCTACCATTATGGCTTGAATTCAATGTTGCATATTTCCATCAATGCCGGAGAAAAGAAGGTGCAAAGAAAATATGGGCAGCCGAAATATCCCTCTGAAATCAGCAGCATTGCGGATGCTCACATGAACTTGTACTCATGTGGGCAGGGCAGCACCATGCGCTACATTGACTTCCCGCACAATGGCGAATCGTATATCACAGTGGCATTTGCGGATGGTCATGCCAGCAGTGAAAGAAGGACGCCTATCCTTGATCTGCCCTCTGGCGAACCCAATATCAATCATTATACTGCCCGCTTCTGGGCATACCATGGCGGGGCTACCCATGTCTATAGGCCCTACAACTGGAATTATTGATTAAGGAGGCTAACACATAATGCGCAGAGCCATATTTCTCCTTCTGTCCATTTCCACATTTTTTCTTACGGCGGCTGACTTTTCAGTGCCCTTCCTGAAAAAGGCACCAAGCATAGATGGTCGCCTGGACGAAGGGGAATGGGACTGCGCAATGGCCTTCAGCGGCGGTGCCAAGAACATGGACGCACGCCGCACCACCGTGTGGATGGCTTACGACAAGGACTACATCTACATGGCATTGCAGGCGGAGACGCCGCCACGCGGCAATCTGGTCGCCGCCTCCAGGTGGATGAACCACCATGATTCCATGGAGTTGTGGTTCGCGCCGCCTGAAAAACTCCGCACCGTGGAATCACTTAAATTCGGCGCGTTCCAGTTCATGGCCAACTTTGAGGAGAAGACCATGGCGGAGCACCATAACCCAGGCTATGGGCTGAGTTCTCGCCCCTGGAAGCACAATGCCACCGTAAAGTCAAAGGTGGAAGGCGGCCTGTGGACCATGGAAATGGCCTTCCCGCTGAAGGAAATGGGCGTGGAAAGCTCGCCTGAAGGCGACTGGCGCATCATGGTGTGCAGAAACTACGGCGTGGCGCCAAGGCGGGAAGCGCCGATGACGGACGTCAGCAGCTATAGCGACCCCAATTCATATTCCGTCTTCCATTTTGCAAAGGATGCCCTGGCGACACAGCAGCTGTACAGCGGTGAGGCCAGGCTGCCCCTGCGTTTCCGTGTCGCCAACAATGGCGTCAAGCCCGCCTCAACAGAAATTGCGCTGGTGCTTTCTGGAGACAAGCAGCAGGAACTCTCCAAGAAGCTGGACATTGCGCCTGGCAAGGCAGTTGAGCAGGACTTTACCGAGGAATGCGCGGCGGAGGGCGGCAAATGCAAGATTGACGTCAAGGCAAAGGGCTGGAACAGGTCTATCACCTGGCAGCCACCGCAGCTGCCCCTATGGCAGAATACAGAATCGTACCAGACGCTTTTCTGCGGCTTTGACGCAGACAGGGACGAGATTATTGAATACACCACCATCAAAAACGCCAAGGCGAAGGTATCAAAGCCGGAATTAGGCAAGCCCTCTGTCGTGCAGGGACCCACCGCATCACGCAAGGTTCTGGACTTTAAAGGGCGCACGGTGAGTTTCCCCAACGCCAGGCTCAGCACATCAGGCGCAGTGTCATTCTGGATGCGTGTTGCGGCGCCGCTTCCCAAGGAAAAGAGCTTCCGTCGTTTCTTCGGCACGGCCTACAGGCCCAATGGCTACATCTACTTCCAGGAGCAGCGAGATGGCGGCTTCCTCTTCGGATGCCAGGGCTTTGCCCCAGAAAACAAGAACCCCAAGAACACCCTCATCGGCCGTCGCCCGCAGCCAGGCCAGTGGATGCACATTGCAATCAACTTCCTGCCTGAAGCAATGGAAGTGTACATGAACGGCATTCGCCGCGGCAATCTTTCCCACAAGTTCCCAATGGACTTTTCAAAGGTGGGCGAACCAGAACTCTCCAATGCCGCATACGCGGATTTCAGCATTTATTCACGGCCCTTGTCCGCCGCCGAAATCACTATGCTCTCCCAGGGGGACAAGCCTGTGACTGGCAATGTCTGCTGGTACCAGAGCCTGAACAAGGCAGTGCTTGATCTGGTGCTGGACTGCAAGAACGTTCCAGAGAAGAAACTGCAACTGCAAATCAGGAACGCCAAGGACAAGGCGGTGGAGACATTTGCGCTGGACTTCGACAAGGGCTACAGCAAAGTGGAGAATGGCCGCGAAATGGCAACCCTGCGTCTGGCATTGCCTCTGTCCAAAAAGCTGGCCGACGGCAAATATTCATTCTTCCTGTCCAAACCCAATTCGGAGACGCCCTTGCTGGAACGCTCATTTGATGTGAAGGACTATGCCTGGCTCAACAACGATATCGGCAAGACGGACAGGCTGATCACTGGCTTCACGCCCCTCAAGCGCAACGGGAATAAGCTGTCCGCCGTGCTGAAGGAAATGACCTTGGGCAAGAATGGCCTGCCAGAGGCGATCACCGCCAATGGCGGTTCAGTTTTGGCGCGTCCTGTGGAAGTCGTCGCCGAGGCCAATGGCAAGAAGCTGGCCTGGAAATGCCAGGCGCCCAAGTTCCTCAGCGAATCGGAAACAAGCATCACCGCTGAAAATGCACTGGAATGCGATGCTTTGAAAATCCAGGCGAAGATACGCATGGAGCAGGATGGACTGCTGCGCTATGACTGGAAATTGACGCCTGGCGCAAAGGCTTTGCCGACACGCCTGTATGTGGACATTCCAATACGCAAGGAAATCGCCACGCTCTATCACCCCATAGGCGAGGGCCTGCGCCACAACCCCGCTGGCTTCGTGCCCAATGGCAATGGCCTCCTTTTCTCGTCCAAGAAAGTTCCCCAGACCCATTTTGACAGTTTCCTGCCCTACATTTGGGTGGGCAATGAAGCTCGCGGCCTGTGCTATGCGGCGGATTGGGACAAGGGCTGGTGCCACTCCAAGGAAAGGGATGGCGTGGAATTGTTCCGCGAAAATGACGGCACAGTCACCATCAGGCTGAATCTGCTCAACAACCCCAAGAAACTGGCAAAGGACAACACAATCACCTTCGCGTTGCTGGCCTCGCCAGTGAAGCCCATGCCAGAGGGCTGGCGCGGCTGGAGGGACGCCTTCACCAAGAAGGGTACGCAGCTCTCACGCGCAATGTATGCCAACTTATACTGGGGTTGCTACTACACATGGTCTGGCAGGTATCCCGCGTTCCAGGACTTCAGCCATTGGGACAAGATGTTCGAGGCACAGAAGACCGGCAATGTGGACAAGGAATACATCGACGCATGGACCGACCGCGTGATGAAGGCATACGGCACTGGCGAACTCGCCTGGCTGAACAGCAAGTCAAAGGAAGAGGCCCGATCAATCGTACACATCCACACGCTGGGCGGCTTAAACATCATGGCTGGCCTGCATGGCGTCAAGGACAGCATCGTGTATTGCTACACCTGCGACAACGAGTCAACTGCCAGGCTCCCTGAATACCCCGTCATGAGGGACGAATGGGTTGGCGGCCTTATGCTGAATGAATCATACGTGGACTATGCCATCTTCTATCTGGACAAGATGCTGGAGCACGGCTTCAAGGGCATCTACAATGACAATGTGTTCCTGGCAGCGGGCAACAGCTGGGCCACTGGCGGCGCATGGATTGACGACAATGGCGGGGTGCATCCTTCGCTGGGCCTCTGGCGCTGCCGCGAATTCAATCGCCGTCAGGCAATCGCCATGATGGACAGGGGCGTCAAGCCATGGATCTGCATGCACCATACCAACACCAACATCCTGCCCACAGTCGGCCTTGCCACAAACACCATGGGCATGGAATGGAAATATGGCGTGAACGACTTCCAGGAGCGCTTCACGTCGGACTACATCCGCGTTGTGTGTTCTGGCGTCCAGGCTGGATGCTTCCCCACTGTGCTGGAAGGCATCACGGGCGCCAAGACCAAGGAGGTCAAGGACTGGGCCACGCGCACCATGCTGGCCTCGCTGCTGTCCCACGAGGTGCAGCCCACATGCCCAAGGGGTTCCAACTACACGCTGATCAAAAACACGCTGGATAGGTTCTACGATTTTGGCACCTGGAGAGATGACTGCGTGGTCTATAACTTCTGGGATGAGAAGTCCCCTGTGAAATGCAGCAACGACGATTTGAAGCAGGTCACATACCAGCGTGGCCAGGACATCCTCACCTTCATCGGCGGTTTTGCAGACCAGGACTGCACCGCCGAAATGGCATACGACAAGCC
>JAFZZD010000585.1 GCA_017615955.1 Victivallales bacterium | reverse complement strand
TTTGGCATTTGTCAATCCTTTTTCTTTTTTTATCCACAGATTCACGCAGATTATCACAGATTGTTTTTTTAGTTTCTGTGTCAATCTGTGTAAATCTGTGGATTATATTTTTGTTGCTTGTTTAGCTGAAAAGAGCCTCCGCATAGCTTTGCGGGTCGAATGGCTGGAGGTCGTCCATCTGTTCACCCAGGCCGACAAAGCGCACCGGATAGCCCAGTTCCCGCTTTATGGCAACGGCGATGCCGCCCTTGCCAGTGCCGTCCAGCTTTGTGAGAAGCAGTCCTGAAATGGGGAATATCTTGCCGAATTCACGGGCCTGGATCAGGGCGTTGCTGCCGGTGGATGCGTCCACAGTGAGCCATACTTCATGTGGCGCGTCAGGCATGGCCTTTGCAAGCACCCGCTTGATTTTGGATAGTTCATCCATCAAGTCCTTCCTAGTATGCTGGCGTCCAGCTGTGTCTATGAGCACATAGTCGCACTTCTTCACAATTCCTGACTTGACCGCGTCGAATGCCACTGACGCCGCGTCGCCGCCAGTCTTTCCAGTCACCACGGGGCATTCCAGTCTTTCGGCCCAGATGCGCAATTGCTCCGAACCCGCCGCGCGGAACGTGTCTCCCGCGCCCAGCATCACTGACTTGCCTTGCTTCATGTAGTAGCGCGCAAGTTTGGCGGTAGTGGTGGTCTTGCCGCTGCCATTCACGCCCACCATCAATATCACAGCAGGTCCCTCGGCAGGGAAGTTGAAGCCTGGCTCGCCCCCTTCGGTGATTATGGCAAGCAGCCTCTCCTTGGCCGCCTTGATGATGTCCTCCTCCGTGCCGATAAGGCCACGCTTGTACCTGTCCTTCAGATCCTCCACGATCTCGTGGCTGACTGCATAGCCCAGGTCCGTGGAGACCAGAGCCTGCTCCAGTTTCGCGTATGAGGCATCGTCCCAGGACTTTATGTCCGAGAACATGCTCTTTATGCTGCGGACGATCGCGGTCCTGGTTTTCTCCAGACCTCGTTTGAATATGTCAAACAAACCCATTTACTTGTTTCCCTTTGGAGTTTTCTTGCTGGCCTTTCCGCAATTCTCCCTGATCTTGTCCAGCACGCCATTGATAAAGCGTGGGGACTTCGCCTCGCCGAATGCCTTGGCCAGCTCCACCGCCTCGTTTATGCTGGTGGCCGCGGGTATTTTAGCCTCGAACATCAATTCGTATGCCGCGATGCGCAGTATGGCCTTGTCTATTTTCGACATTCTCGCGACTGTCCAGTTCTTGGCGGCGCACTCTATCGCCAGGTCAATCTCGCTGACATGCTCTGCCGCGCCCTTGGCAATGCGCTGTGCAAACTGCTTTGCCGCCTCGAAGTCCGAGCGCAGAGGCGCCTCCTCGTCCTCATCTTCCAGCAGGGAGGCTGTCAACGCCGTAACCGCAAAGTTGCCGTCGTCCCATTGCCATTCGCAGTTGTTGTCCATGCTGAACAGGCACTGCATTGCCAGGCGGCGGGCAAGTTTCCTCTGCCTGATGAAGTCCAAATCACTGCGGGAGGCATGCTTCTCCGAAACTACATCTTCCTTAGCCATTTTAACCAAGTCTGCCTTCGTGTTTGAACTTATAGGTTTTTGATGAGACTGACCATTTCAATGGCAGTCTCCGCAGCGGAAGCACCTCGGTTCCCCGCCTTGCAGCCTGAACGCTCGATTGCCTGCTCGATGTTCTCCGTTGTGACCACGCCATATATCACGGGCAGACCCTTTTCCAGCGATACCTGCGCCAGCCCCTTGGAAACCTCCGCGTTCACAAAGTTGGCGTGGGCGGTGGAACCCTGGATGACGACGCCCAGTGCCAGCAGCGCGTCGTATTTGCCGGATTCAGCCATCTTCTTGCAGACCAGGGGGATTTCAAACGAACCAGGCACCCATGCCACGTTGATGTCCTTTTCGGAGGCGCCATGGCGCAGCAACGTATCAATCGCGCCGTCAAGCAGCTTACTCACAAAAAAACTGTTGAAACGTGCGCAGACTATGCCGAACTTCATCCCGTTTGCGGATAGCTTGCCCTCGAATGTCTTGATGTTGCCTGTCATTTTCAATGTGCTCCGTATGTTGTTTATGATAAAAAATGAACGCAGAAATCAGTCTTTTGGAAGAATGTGCCCCATTCTGTCCCGTTTGGTGTTCATGTATTTTTCATCGTATTGCTGGGATGGGATCACCAGTGGCTCCCGTCCTGTGATTTCCAGGCCATGCCCTTCCAGCCCCACCAGTTTCTTTGGGTTGTTGGTAAGAATGCGTATGCTTTCCACCCCCAGGGAATGGAGGATCTGTGCGCCGATGCCATACTCCCTCAGGTCAGGCGCCAGTCCCTGGTATGTGTTTGCATCCACGGTGTCAAGGCCTCGTTCCTGCAGGTGGTATGCGTGCAGTTTGTTTTCCAGGCCTATGCCTCGCCCTTCCTGTCGCATGTAGATGATTACGCCGCTGCCGTTTTCCACAATGCGCTTCATTGCCGCGTCCAGCTGCATGCCGCAGTCGCAGCGCAGGGAATGGAACACATCTCCTGTGAGGCATTCGCTGTGCACCCTTGTGAGCACGTCCTTCTTTCCAAGAACATCGCCATACACCAGAGCCAGGTGCTCCTTTCCGTCGTGCTTTGCCTTGTAGCAGTGCAGGGTGAACAAGCCGAATGTGGTGGGTAGCTTTACTGTCTCCACCAGTTCCACTATGCTTTCGTTCTGGCGGCGGAACTTTATCAGATCTGCCACGCAGCCCAATGGCAAATTGTGTTTTTTTGTGAACTCCAGCAACTGCGGCAGTCTTGCCATGGTGCCGTCTTCGTTGAGTATTTCGCAGATGACGGCGTATGGGGAAAGACCAGCAAGCCTCATCAGGTCAACTGAGGCTTCAGTGTGCCCCGCTCTGACAAGCACGCCGCCTTCGCGGGCTATGAGCGGAAACATGTGGCCTGGCGAGTGGAAGTCGCTGGCCTTTGCACGCGGGTCCGCCAGTTTGTTGGCGGTAATGGCCCTGTCGCTGGCGGAAATGCCCGTGGTGGTGCCCTTATTGGCATCGACGCTGATAGTGAAGCAGGTGCCCAGCGGGTCCGTGTTGCGGGTCATTTCATGGAGGCCCAGCTCAATGGAACGCGCCAGTGTGATTGGTACGCAAACCAGCCCTCGGGCATTAGTGACCATGAAGTTGATTGATGCCTGCGTCGCCTTTTCGGCGGCAATCACCACGTCGCCTTCGTTTTCCCTGTTCTCGTCATCGGTCAGTACGATCATACCGCCTTTTGCCAGGGTTGCAGCCAATTCCTCTATTTTCGCAAACATACTCATTTATGATAATAGTGCCTGAATCTTTCAAAACGCCGTAATATAAGGGCATTTTCCCCAAAATCTAACCAGTTTTTCTTATTTCAATCGACACTGACCATTAAAACTTATTCTTTGAATTGATTTCCTGAAAAACATTGGTAAATTCGCCATAGTTTTTGGCTTGATAGTTGGTTTGGACATTTGTAATAAGGTAAATAACCCTAGCAGAGGAGAAATGCGAATGAGAAAATCTATTTTTGCCGCATTCCTGGCATTGTGTTTTGCGATGATGGCGTATGAACTGGACAGCAAGGCGCTCAGCCCGGTAAAGCACATGCATACCGCCAGGCATGCAAAAATCGATCTTGTCAAGGATGGCAAGCTGCAATTTGCCATTGCGGCGGACTTGACTTTGGAGAATGGCATCAAGAAGAAGGATGACAGAAGCATTGGAATGGCGGTGGAAATATTGTCCGAGGCTTTCTTCAAGTGCACGGGCAATAGACCTGAGGTGTTTTCCCCTGAAGACAATGAGAAGTTGTCTGCCTACAAGTACAAGATTGTGCTTGGCCCCAGTGCTTTGGCAACGGTGCATGGCATTGATGCGAATGCCCTGCCTCCACAGGGCTTCCAGGTCAAGACCATAAAGGGCGGCATCCTGATAGTCGGAAATGACACCACCACACAGGAGAATGCAAGTCCCAGGGGCAGGGGCACGCTGTTCGGCGCACTGGACTTCACGGAGCGCTTCCTGGGTGTGCGCTATTTCTTCCCTGGCGAGGTGGGCACATATTGGCCGGTCATAAAGGATTTGGCAATCAAGCCAGTCAACTACATGGACGCCCCGTATTTCCTTTCCAGAAGCGGCCAGTACCACCTGTGGACTTTCACTGGCAAGCAGGAGAACATAGACAAGTATGGCGAACTGGCTGGCGGCCTGAAAAAAGGCGATGTCTCCTTCAGGACATACTATCGCTTCGCATCGTGGGAGAACATGCCGACGCACAACCCCACGCCAGAGGCTCTGGCAATGGCGTATCCTGACAAGCTCAGCACCATTTTCTTCACAAACCACAATGGCAGGATGTACTACAATCCCAAGGCGCATCTGGGCAATCTCTTCGACTTCACCAACCTTGAATTCGCTGACCTGCTGGTGGAATCCTGGAAGACATACCTTTCTGGTGCGGAGATGATCGGCAAGTGCCCGCGCAAGAAGTTCGGCTATGGCCTTATCTGCAATGAGAACGCTGTCGGCTTCGGCAATTGCGACACATATCTTTCCAATGCGGAAATCTTCGGCAACAAGGTCATCATGGGGGAAAAACTGATCACTGACGCGGACAAGGCAAGGCCCGCCAGCGCACTCATGGCCAATGTCTATGGTCGCTTCATCAAATACCTGGCGGAAAAGGTGGAGAAGGAACTTCCCGGCAAGAAGCTGCTGTTCCTGGCATATTACAATTCGGAATATGCGCCAATCGACCCCCGCTTCAACAAATGGCCCTCGAATGTGGAGATTATCCTCTGCAATGGAAAGGCCGCGCCAAAGCGCATCTTGGATCCAAAGGTGCGTGAGGACTTCATCAAGCAGGCAAAGGAATGGACAGAAGTGCTGGGGCATCCAGTCAGAAACCTTTGGCTCTACGATGAATACGGCAATCCCTTCTGCAAGGCGGTCATGGGCGAATTTGTTGGTGAACTGCCAAAGGCATTGGGTCCATATCTTGGCAGGGGGAACCTCTTTTTTGACAGCGGCCTGCAGCTGCCATACTACACCTCCTTCTACTCCGCATTCCGCTACATGTGGAATCCAAACTGGAACGCGGATGCCGCTATCGAGGAACATTTCCCGCTCTTCTACGGCAAGGAGGCGGGCAAGTACCTCATCAAGTTCCATCGTCTGCTGAAGAACGAATGCTACAAGGTCTATCTTGAGCAGGGTGTCTCCGTCCCATTGTATCCGGCCAAGGTGATTGACGAAATGGAAGACCTGCTCAAGAAGGCGGAGGCCGCCATTCCAAAGGATTCCATTGAAATGCGCCGCTTCAAGATCTATGCAATGCCATGGGCAAAGAACTTCGAGGCGCAGCGTGTACAGCAGTCTTACAAGAAGCCCGTGTTCAAGGCAGTGCGCCTGGCGGGCGGCGAGAGCATCACAGTTGACGGAAAGGACGACGAGCAGGTGTGGAAGCGGGCACAGCCTCTGGAATTCATCAATCCCATAGGCAGCAACGAGAAGCCGAAGTTCGCTCCTGAAGTCAAGGTGGCTTGGAATGACAAGGGCATATACATCAATATGAAGACCCCGGAAAAGCCGGAGATGGAGAAGTCATTCTGGTCAAACTGCGGCTATGAGATTTTCTTTATGCCAACGCCTCATGAGCAGAAGTACCAGCTGGCCCTGGATGCGAATTGCAAGATCTATTTCGGTGTGCAGCGGGTGCTGCCCTTGCCTGGACCGACTAACAGCGGCGAGCAATTAAAGGGTCTTGAACTCAAGACGGAGGTCCTTAAGGACGGATGGAAATGCGAGCTGTTCATCCCGTTCACAGCCTTCGAGGAAGGCGCCCCCAAGGCAGGCGACATCTGGAACTTCAACATGGTGCGCAACAAACTCACCGAACCACGCGAAGTCATCGCAACCTCCCTCACCTTGGGCAACCACCACAACTACAACATGTACGGCAAACTCGAATTCGCCAAATAAAAAAACAACGCAGAGACGCAGAGTTTTTTAACGCAGAGGCGCAGA
>JAFZZD010000584.1 GCA_017615955.1 Victivallales bacterium | reverse complement strand
GCCGCCAACTTCAAAAAGTACATCACCAGCTTTTCCTCGGCGGGGACAGTGCCCATTGGGAACACCAGGCGCACATTGTTAAGGGTGGCGGTGTCCTTCAGCGGTGCGACTGTGATTTTGCAGAGGACGGTGAAGTCAAAGTCAAAATGCGTGTCAATGGTAAACTTAACGTCTTCGGTTTGTGCAGTGGACTGACCCTTAACGTTGTTCTTCCCGAATTTGGAAACACTCAATTTCCCTGGTTTCAGTGTCAGCTTGCCTTCTTTTCCTGTTACTTCAAGGCGGGCAGGGCCATTTGTGATTTTGAAGTCCCTGTAGCTTATGTTTTTGGGCAGGCCGAATGGGTCTAGCGACATCTTCTTGTGACCCGACATGATGGTCTTGCCGTTTAGTACCAGTGGCGCGAAGTCAGGGTCTATGTAATCAGGAGAGAGCGCCTCATAGCCCAGTTTGTTGTCAGCCCATTCGGGCTTGTCCGCATTTTGCGCCTTTGCATAATTCACAAGAAACGGCGCAAGCAGCGCAAGGAAGATGAATGTGATGTTTTTCATAGAGTCGTCCTCTTGTTTTGGAGCCTATTCAGCGAAGCAGTTGCTCTGCTTTTTCAAGCCATTGTTCCTCTGGCACCGTGTATGCCGTGTATGAAGTGGCATATTCAGGTGAAGTGTAGCCCACTTCCCATTTTGGCAGCTTATGCTGGACAAAGTATTTGTGATATGATTTTGTGTCCCAAATCGTGTGCTTGCGAACCTCTGTGGGGATGGGTGTCAGCACCTTGGTCAGCACAAGTGCCTGAAGTTTCGGGGAATACATCGCCAGTGCATTGATATTGTCATTGATGCGCCAGCTGTGATCGCTGACCAAGTCGCCTTGCCTGGCGCAGTTCTTGTCCATGTATATGTACTTTGAGAAACTATTGTCCCATGCCATGGTGAACATCCAGAAGTACTTTGGCTTTGATGACGTGTCCTCGACTCTGTATTTGAAGGTCCATACAAGCCCGTCTTCGGCATTGAGTTCATATCTTGAGAACAGTGTGATGGTTCCGTAGCGGGCCTCTCTTTCCAGGACAAGCCTGTTGCCTTTCATAAGGCCTTCCACTTTAGGCGGCAATGCGCCATCAATGGTCAGTTTCACGGAGTTGAGCTTTTCCGTATGGTCTTTTGGGAAGATTTCGTATCTTGTCCCCGAAGATGAAGCACCTGGATTCTCAATGAACAGCTCTTTTCCCTCGTAGGCGAAGCCGCAGATGCGCCAGAATGTCTTCTCCCTGAAGGAAAGCCTGTATTTCCCCGCCTCCAGCTGGAGCGTCCCTTTCGCCGTCCAGATTTGCTCCTCTGCACACGCAATGTGCGCCAGGAAAAGAAATGCCAACGCTTTTAAGAATAGCCTCATGATCCTTGTCGTTGCATTGTGGAAACTCAAGCTGAATGAGCACCGAAACGGTGCTCATTGAAGCCTTAGTTGAATGTGCCTATGCCGTTTCTCTTTGATGAGAGGCTGCTGAAATAGGTGGAGCCAGTCTCCATTGTGGTCTTGTTGCCGCAGATGCCGAAGTCATAGTAGGAGTGCTGGTATTCAAAATATCCGCTTCCCGCCGCCTTTATGCCTGGTTTGCGTGTCTTGTGGCTGTCCGCATGTCCATCGCACCATAGCACGTTGGTGACGCCGCCATGGACTGGGGTCAGCTGTCCAGAGCCTTGGGCTATGTACGATGCCAGGTAGTCCGTGCCGACCGTCATGTGGGTTGTTAAGTCCTTTGATGGCTGGCGGGTGTCGCCTGAATAGATGGTGTCGCTGGGGAGGACAACCTGGTTTTCCTTGAGTGGACGGTCAGAAAAACCTGCACTGGAATCAAGGCAGTATGTGCCGCACAGAGTTGCATTGTTGCACCCGTAGCAATAGCTTCCACCGTATGAGTTGATGTTCGTCTTGTATGTGTTGGCGGGGCAGTTCAGGGCCTTCTGGTCCATGCCATAGACCTTTATGCAGTAGTATGTCCAGCGGACGTTTCTGCCATTGGCATCCTGATAGTTGAGCGTTACAATTGGATTGTACCAGCCATCGTTGTCATCACGGTACATTACTGCCACTGTGCCGAATTGCTTGAGGTTTGAGACGCAACTGATGGTGCGGGCTTTTTCACGTGCCTTGCTCAAGGCGGGCAGCAGCATGGCCGCGAGTATGGCTATGATTGCAATCACGACGAGTAGCTCAATCAGTGTGAATTGTGCTTGAATGTTTCGTTTCATTATATCTCTCCTGTAATTATAGATGTGACATAATTATACCGAAGAAAATGCAAAAAGGCAATAGGCATATTATGAATTCTTTTCCTTGAAGTCCATATAGCGGGCATGGAGCTTGCGCGCCGACGGGAACATCGAATATGGGCTCAGAAAATGCGGTAGCTCGAAGGAGATGATTTTCTCCACATAGTCCTGGACAGTCTCCAGCTTGTAGCGCAGCTTGCTCCACTCGATCGGCGGGAATTTCCATGGCATGTCACGGTCAAATGTCTCCAGGTTAGACCAATAGGCAATCCCGTGCTTCTTGAAGACCTCTGCTGTCGCCTTCACGTAGTCCGGCAGTTCGCTGAAGGCCACATGCCCGTCCATGAACGCGAATGCCGAAATGAGTCCTTCCATTTCCCCAAGCAGGTAGTCGAAATGGCGGGCGTGCACGTCTGGCGGCACTGGCCAGCTCTTGTCGCATTTGCAGCCGTGGTAGCGTGGAGACACGATGATGGGGCGCTTTGCGTCTATGCTGCGGATTTCCTTGCAGAGCGGCTTCCATATTTCATTGGGATGGACATGAAGGCTGCCTTCGTGGGACATGTACCAGCCATAGAATGAGCTGAACTTGTTGTAGCGCTCGTAGATTTCGTGCACCAGCCCAAGGTTTGCGCCCACTTCGCCCTGCCAGTCGTTCAATGGCCAGTACTTGAGGGTGTCCCATAGTCCGATATATACCTTGATGCCAGTGCGCTCGCCTTCCTTGAGTATGATTTCCACCAGGTCTGGATCCTCGTAGTATGTGGGTTTCATCACAGGGCTGTTGTAGCCTGCGCTGTCCTTGAAGCCTACGCGTATGATGATGACCGTGTCGATGCCCATTCTCTTGAATTCGTCAAACTGCAATGCCCAGTCGGAGGCCATCCAGTTGTTGCTGGGAATGTCGGATGCGAGTACGTCAACAAAGGTTCCTGTGATGAATTTCATTTTGTTTTCTCCTTGGTGTGTTTATTCTATGCTCCATTAGGATAAGAAGTTTAAAGTGGACAGTGGAGAGTGGACAGTGGAGAGTGGACAGTTGGGTGCGCGGGGCGACAGCCCCGCGTTTGTACTGGCGCATTTACCTGCGGCTTTCGCCGCAGGCACCGAACTGTCCAGGCGGCAGCTGGGGATTACCAATGCCCTGATGCGTCCATTTCACCAGTGACGCGGTAGATTGCGAAGTCATACGCGATGAGCTTGTCGCGCACCTTGCCATCGGTGATCTGCATCTCGCGGTTTGACTGCATTTCCACCACCTTTGCCTTTTTCAGATTCTTCGGCAGAGAGAAGCTGATTTCGCTGTCATCGAACTGGAGATTGGAGACTATTACCATATAGTCCTTGGTGATGTCAAAGCTGGTGTAGAGATCCTGCTGCTTTGCGTGGTCATAGTAGCTGATCTTTACGTCCTTGCTGTCGCTGATGAATGCCTTGTTTTCCCAATAGGGGTGGAATTCAACGAGGTACTGGTCTGTGTCCGCCATGCCGTAGGCGTCACGTATGCGGTAGATCTTGTAGATTTCCGAGACTTGGCACATGGTGGGGAAATACAGCATGTCGAAGTGCAGCGTGTATGACAGCATTGTCCTGACAGAGCGTGTGCTCTTGAAAATCTGCCTGTCGCGCCCGCGGCATTCTGGCAGCAGAATGTGTGGATATCCCCATTGCCTGTGGAAGAATTCGCCCTTGAGGTTGTCGATGTCCCCCACGATGTGTGCATAGTAGAAGTCTCCGTTTGGAGAGGCGTCGCCCTTTTCCGGATCGTGGTACCAGTAGAAGAAGGTCTCGCCTGGCAGGATGGCGTCGCACAGCGACAGCGTGGAGGCTGGCCGTGTGCCCGACTGGTGCGCGATGATGATTTCGCCTGGATCGTGCTTCTTGACGACCTGGCGCATTCTCTTGAGCAGCTGCCGCTGGTACTCGAAGTGGAATTTGGGGCGTTTCACGCCGTCTGGATCAGTCCATGCTGCCCAGTCATTGTATGTTGCCTGTGGATTGATGCCGTCATAGTAGATGCCGCCAACGCCCATCTTGCAGAATTCATTCAGCGCCCAGACCATGTGGTCAGCCACTGGCGGCGCGAAGACCACGTCGTGGGTGCGCATCGTTGTCTTGAATTTCTTGCGGAGTGTGCCGCTGTCATCCTGGCCTATGACTTTGTTGCGCTCCTCAAGGGAGGCGAGGCGCTGTGCGCCTTCAGGGACATCCAGCGTCTTGGCGCCGTATCCGCTGCCGCCAGCTGTCCTGCGGTACTTTTGGCAGAGTGCCTCCAGATATGGGTCTTCCCAGTAGTATGACTTGTTGTCAGTGAGGCTGGTCCATATCGCGCCAGTTGTCTCCAGCTGCGGGATGTAGTAGTTTCCCTTGTGCATGCCCGCATCCATTTTGGCTGCCTCCTTGACGGCCTCCGGGTTGCGGATCATAAGCGGGTTGTATCCTGCGGCCGTCCAGGTGCTGGACCACCAGATCAGCTGGTTGACTGGCAGCGTCTTGTAGTTGAATTTCTGCGTCGGCGTTCCGCGCCAGCCATAGTTCCATGCGCGCCAGTTCTTGGGCGGGGTTCTCATTGGAGTGGGCGTCAGGTAGAAGTACCATTGGCGTGGCTTGTCGATGACAGTTTCCTTGCCGATGAACTCAATGGCATATTCGCCGTTTTCTGGCGTGAATGTCAATTCCTTGCCTTTGATAGGATTCCATTCCTGTGCAGTCTCGAAATTCCAGGAAAGACCCCAGTTTGTGGTTCCAATCCAGAACAGCGAGCAGAATCCAGGCGAAATCACGTTGAAGTCACCGCCTTTCAAGGTTAGATGCTTTCTGCGGTTCTGCGCCTGTATGCCGTTTTCGGGCTTGTTGGGACCTTCCGTGTAGTACATCACCAGCTTCTCCTCAGAGGGCACAGTGCCCATTGGGAACACGAGGCGGACGTTGTTAAGAGTGGCGGCCTTCTTGACTGGGGTCGCCGTGATGCGGCAGATGACGGTGAAGTCAAACTCGAATGTGGTGTCAACGGCAAAGACCACGTCGCCAGCCTGGAAGGTGGAGTGCCCCTTGACATTGTTCTTGCCGAACTTGTTTATGTCAAGCTTGCCTGGTTTCAAGGCGAGCTTGCCTGCTTGCCCACTGGCCTCAAGGCGTGCTGGCCCATTGGTGATCTTGAAGTCCCTGTAGCTGATATTTGTGGGAAGACCGAAGGCGTCCAGCGACATTTTCTTGTGCCCGGAGACAATGGTTTTACCATTGATGACCAATGGTGCGAAGTCGGGGTCGATGTAGTCTGGCGAAAGCGCCTCGTACCCAAGTTTGTTGTCAGCCCATTCTGGCTTGGCGCCTGGCGCAGGGGCAGGGGCAGGGGCCTCCTGCTTTTTCCCTTCCTGCGCAGTCTTGGCTATGGCGACGGCAATGCCCTTTGGCGCTGCCGCTGGCTGTGCCTTGCTCTCCTGCGCTGGCTTGGCATCGTTGGCCTGCAAGTCAAGTCGCATGCTTTGCATGTCCAATTCCGTCTCCACATCCCTGAATGAAATGCTGAAGCCAAGTTTCTGCGTCAGCGGGTCATTGCAGCCGAAGCCCACCTTGTAGTCCTTCCAGTCCTCCGTCAAGTCAAAGTATCCGTAGTGGAAGTAAACAGTGGGGAAACTGGGGCGGTTGTACCACAGCATAATTTGCACTCGTCCCTTGCCCTTGAGGCGGCAGCTGATTTCGCCAGCCATGCCGTATGTGTTCATCTCGGGTGCGAACCATGTGGCGTACTGGTAGTCGCCCTTCTTGTAGTTTATGCGCAGGAAGCGCTGGCCATTCTCCTCAACGATGCTTGTGGCAAAGGGCTTTTGCCCGAAGTTCATCATCTTAAGTGCACTGCGCTCAACTGGACCTGGCTTGAAGCTGCTGAACTCGCTGAAGGGAAGGAGGTTCTTGCCATATAAACCCTCAAGCTGCGCGGAGCTTTTCTGCGGGCCGTCATCCAGAAGTTTTATGCTCTTGATGTAGCCCAGGTTTGTCTCTGACTTGAGGTTGCGTCCAAACAGGACCAGCTCAAAGTCACCAGAGGTGATGTTGGGAGGCGTGAAGACTGGCCTGTCAAGTTCCGCGAAGGCCGAGCTGTTTTCAAAGGTGCCCAGTGTGTTGGCCATCTGCCGCGTTCCGTCCTTGTCAATGTAGTTTACGCGAATGAGTATTTTCTGGAATTGCGCTGGCATCAGTTCCCAGTGGAAGCGGTAGTTGTGCAGGGGAAGCAGAGGCACCGTGCCCAGTTTTACCACGCCAGAAGACGCCTCTGTGCGGCCTTTGGGCACCTTCCAGAGGAAGCCATCCCTGTAGGGACTGAGCATCGAACGCATGGTGAGGTCACCACTGGGCGATGTAGCCTTCTGCCCTGTGTCTAGCTTGAGGAAATCAATCTCTTCCGCACCAAGGAGCATGGAGAACAATGCCAAGAAAATGACAGCGATGTTTTTCATTGTTTCAATTCCTTTTTTATTAGTATCTTGTTTTGGTCATTATTTCAAATCATACGGCGTAGATTATCTTGTAGCCATAGCCCTCAAGCGTCTTTTCGTCAGGGGCACTGGCGTTGAGGATGTGGCATTCGCTAGTGGGTTCGTCCAGTTGGAAAGTGAAGTTCTCGATTGCATCGTGCGTGGTGTTTGCGCAGAAAATCAGGTATTCTGCCTTTCCCAGCACATTGACGTGCTTGTAGTAGCTGATTCTGGCACGGCGGTCTGTTCTGGCATCATTGTTCCAGTATGGGTGCCATTCTGACTGTGCCACGGGGAAGTGCTCCAGGATGTTCCAGATTGGTGACATTACCTCCAGAGGATGGGCAATGCCGTTTGGCCTTGGCAGAATGCCGTGTATGCAGGACATCGCCACTGCATTTTCAAAGCTCCAGGCCGGCAGTTTTTCGTATGCGATGAATTCCACGGGTATGCCAATGTTACGTCCGCAGTACTGCGCCCTGAAATAGTCCAGGGGCATGTCGGCATAGTTGCCTGAAATATACTTGAACTGCATGTTTTCGCCATACCATGAGGAATCTATGAATGGCATGGCAAGGCAATTGATGCAGCCCTGGCTGTGCACGTTTATGATGCCGCCGCGCTTGTGGACTATGTCATACAGCCTCATGAACATGCGCCGCACCGCCGCAACTGGATATGTGCCGTGGATTGTGCCGTCTGCGTCCTTGTAGCCGCAGCCATGCTCCATGTTTGCGCATAAGCGCAGGTTGATGGAACTGTCCAGATATACGCCGTCCACATGGAAATTGTCCATGATGTCCTCGATGCCCTTTAACCAGAGTTCCTGATACGGGCTGTTGTAGCATACGGTATAGTCCCGCTGGTAAGGAACCCTGTACCAGCCGTCAGTGAGTTTTCCATTGCTCAATTGGGCAGAATACTTTTCCAAGTCCTGCCAATCCTTTGCCAGTGATGAGAATTCATATCCAAAATAGGGCAATACTTTTATGCCGCGCCTGTGGCATTCCGTCACAATTGTGCGAAGTTGCAACTGCGTGAACTCGGACAGCTGGGCCAGGTTCTGGGTTTTGTTCCATTTTTCGTGGAGCACCAGGGTGTCGACGCCTTTTTCCACCAGCAGATCGTAAACCTTGTTTTGTGCAAGGTAGTCTATGTAGTTGCCCTTGACCTTCACGAAGCAGTCCAGGTGCAATGCCTTGTGGAAATATGGCTGTTTGGGGAATTGCTTCACTGGCGTCGCCTGAAGGCTGAAAGCGAATGAAACTGGAGTGTATCGCCATTGGCCGTCTTCTGGCGCATCGGTCCATTTGCGGGGATGGCTGTCCAGCAGATGGCAACGCAGCACAACGGCATCTTCTGTATGCGCGATTTCTAGAGCGCGATTCTTGTCCGCAGGCTGCCAGTACTGGTCGCTTTCAGCGCACCATCCAAGTCCAAGGTCGTCATTGCCCAGCCACAGTGTGGGCAGGAATGGCAGGTATGCATTCTTTTCAGGTATTCTGCCGCCGCCAGAGACCTCGTTCTTGGGCAATTCAATGCCGCCTTCCAGCCGCATGATTTGGTTGGGGTACATGTTGAAAAAAGTGGCGACCTCCTTTTTCAACGGGATTTCCAGCCAGAGACGTTCCAGGCTGTAGCGCAATTTGTCTTCAGCAGCCAGGCCATATAGCTGCGCCACTGTCATTCCGCAGGGCATGATCTTTATGCTGG
Organism: Victivallales bacterium; assembly: GCA_017615955.1. The sequence goes on along the minus strand of JAFZZD010000584.1, from coordinate 3,177 downwards.
CATTGATTGCGCCGTCAAATGAGACAGTGAATGCCGTGTCCACGATGAAGCGCGGCGTCTGCATTGCACCGCATAGCACAACTTGCTCATCGCTGCGGCTTTGGATGAAGCATTCGCTTTCGTTGTCAGGGTAGTTTTCATCCCATTTCATGGGAACGCCATCCTCAATGCCGACAATGCGCATCGGTGAAGCCAGCAGTTCCTGGCCCTGTGATACTATGGAGCAAGGCAGTGAGTTTGCCGCAAATGTGTATTCACGCCCCCAGACGCGCACCTTGTGCTGAAGTCCCTCCCTGCTGACCTCAATTGGATGAAAACCACTTAGCATAATTGTCAGTCCTTGTTTTTATCCACAGATTAGCGCAAATCCGTGGATATATTTTAGATCTTGTCCAGTCCCTTGAGTGCCTTGGCGGGGCCGACGGCACAGTCGTTCCACTGCGTAGCATTTTTCCAGAATGAGGCGACTGCAGCGCAAAGTTCTTCCTTCTTGAGGGACAGGAAGCGCCTGTGCATTTTTAACAGCGTGTCATTGTCTATGCCGAAAATCTCGAAGTTGCGCATTGCGGTGGCAACCTCCGTGGGGCGTATGGGGGCAAGATGCCCTTTGACCGAGGAGATGATTGCCTTCTCCACATCCGCCTCGTCAATTATGTCCTGCAATAGCCTTGGCACTGCGTCCATTGTCTCGAAAGAATGCATTGGCGAGGGATCCTGTGCTGACATCATGTCTATTGTGCCATGCAATATCCTGCAGCGGGATGCAGTACCGTATGCGCCGCCCTTGAGGCGGATTTCGTTCCAGAGATAACCGCAGCTCAATATATTGGAGAACACGGCCATGGGAATGCAGTCCTTTTCCCAGTAGAACGGGGCATTGAATTTCCTGACGCAGGCGCTGACTTCCGAGGCGACAGGATAGCCTTCCCTGCGTCCATTGGCGAACACCAGGGAAGAGGGCACCTGGAATGTGGCCGCCTTCAATGGGGACAGGTTGCTCTTTTTGCCTGGAATGGAGGAGATGAACTTCATGGCAATGTCCCTTTGCTTTTTGCCGCCCACGAATGACACCAGGATTGGCTTGGTTTCCGCGACGCGTTCCGTGATTGTCGCCAGCTCTGTCGCCAGCTTGCGGCGCATCTGCACGGAAGAGGCCAGCTTCTTGTTGTTGTCCGCCGCGCTTAGGCCTGAAAGTGCCTCGTCATAGCTGCCGATGGAAGTCAGTCCAGCCGCAGCACGAAGGCCAGCGTATGTATAGCCATAGTAGGCCAGACTGTTTCTTTCCTTGATGAACAGTTCCTTTGCGGAGAAGTCGAAGCGCGCGCTGTCAGTGAAGTCGGTCATCTGCATTGCTTCCAGGAGCAATTCCAGCATGCGGGGCAGTGATTCCTCAAGACCAGCGATTGAGAATGCCAGGGTGCCCTGCTGCAATGGCTTGCCGCCAGGTCCCTTGGCATTGCCAGTGAACATATCCACCGACAGGTTTGCGCCCAATGCCGCCCATTCCGCTGCGACCTGGTGGTAGGGCTTCCCCTTTGTGCCCATCTTGCTGGCGAAGTACACGAAATGGGACATGTTCAGCAGTTGTTCTGGCGTAAATGCATTGAATGGCAGGACAATCTGCATATTCACCATTCCATTCGTGAACATGTCACTGCTGCAGAAGAGTATGCCGTTGGGCAGCATTTCCTTCTGGTAGTCAAGGGTGATGGGGGACTTTGGTATTTGCGGAATGTGGAGACAGGGCAGGGTGGCCAGCTCCTCTGGCGTATTTGGTGCGCCTTGCAGTGCCTTCAGTTCCATTGCCTTCCTGTCGATTTCCTGTAGTTTCTCCTTGCTCATCTTCGCCTTCAATGCTGCCATTTTCGCGGCGTTTTCGGCATTTTCCTTGTCAATGAGTTTGGGGTCTGGCAGGAGATGCAGTGTAAGGCAATGCTTGTTGTCAATCAGGTATTTGCGGATAAGGGAGGACAGCCAGTTCTTGTCCTTTTTCAGTTTATCCTGCAATTGCTTCAGCAGTTTTCTTTCGTCAAGCAGCAGGAATGGGTCTTCTCCATAGCACCAAACGTCGAACACCTTTTCCATTTGCTTGAAGACATATTTCTTGCTGATGACCTGCTGGCTTGCCTTGTACTGCATGAAAGCCGTGTGGAGCTGCTCTTCCGTAAAGCCGTTTTGGGCAATCTGCTCCAGTGTGTTTTCCACAAGTTTTTCCATCTTGGCGAAATCAGTGGGCTTGATGCCATTGACAGCGAGGATGAAGTTGGTCTCTGGCGTCTCATCGTCGAAGCCGCTGATTGCAAGGCTGCCGCAAAGTCCGGATTCAATTATGGCCTTTTTTAGCGGGGAGGACGAATTGCCGAGAAGCAGATATTCCAGAAAGTCGAATGACATGTCCAGAAGTGGCTCCCAATGGTCTTCCAGCAGGTATGCCCTTGCCCAGGCCGCAGCATCCTTCTCTGCGTCCAGGGCGGGCATGAAATGCACCTTTGCCTTTCTGGGCTTGTCCCATCTGGGCTGTTTCGGGCGAGGCTTCTCTGGCTCGACTTTCTGGGACAGCCATTCAGGCGACAGCTCGCCCAGGCATTTCTCCAGAAAGTCCAGCTTTTCCTGTGTGGGAATGTTGCCGTACAGGAAAACCCTTGCGACGGAGGGATGATAGTGGTTGCGGTAGTATTTCTTGTATGCGGCATAGCTCAGGCTGGGTATCGCCTGTGGCAGACCGCCGGAAACAAAGCGCCGTGGCGATTTTGAGAGCAGGCGGGAGTATGTCTCCTTGGCGATGATTTCGTCCAGTTCCGCCATGTATCCACGCATTTCATTGTAAACTATGCCATTGACCTTCAAGGCGGAGCGTATATTGCCAGGTTTTTCGAATTCCAGATGCCAGCCTTCCTGCTTGAAAATGCTTTCTGTAAGCAGTGGATTGAACACTGCGTCAAAATAAACCGAGGCAAGGTTGAAATAGTCCGCCTTCACTGTGCTGGAGACAGGATACACCGTATGGTCCTGGTAGGTGAGGGCGTTGATGAAGGTTGCGACACTGCCCTTGATCATTTCCATGAATGGCTCCTTTACTGGGTATTTGCCAGAGCCTGCAAGAACGCTGTGCTCCAGAATATGCGTCACGCCAGTGTGATTCTCAGGCGTGGTGGAAAAGCCAAGGCTGAACATGTT
>JAFZZD010000583.1 GCA_017615955.1 Victivallales bacterium | reverse complement strand
TGTATATTGCCCATAGCTCACTTGTAGCCGGAGTGGCAAAGATATGCTTCAGCAGCAGACGGTCACCTATGCGATTCAGCACCGAACCATAGATACCCACTACCACGGTGAGGATACCAGCCAACATATACAAAGGGCGTGTCATTTTAGCAGGCCAGCAAAAATTCAGACCTTGCTTCCATTGCCTCAGCCAGCTATCGAAATGCAGACCCCAGTGAAGCCCCATCAGGATAAGCATGATGTATGGCAATGACACATGTAGCTGATGCACCATAATGCTTCGCTGGATATCCAGTGGCATGATTTCCTTGAAGATGAAATTGGAAATCCCTGTCCCTGCCAGCACAGTCACGAAAAGCAAAACCAGCAGTGACAAATCCACCAGAGTATTCAAAACTCGGAAGAGATTCCAGCGTCCCTTGCCCAAGGTCTTGAACCAGCCCCTGTTCTGCCATATATGCACCATAACTGCCACCAGCCACAGCAGGCCAATGACCTCATGCAACAGCTTGGGGATATAGTGAAAACTCATCACCAGCAAAAAAAGCAGTGGCAGAAAAACCACCACAATCATTCTGCCACTTATACTTTTCCTTTCCATCTCACTGCTCCTTGGGGGCGTTCTTCATCCAGACCTGATTTTTCTTGTCAGCACCTTTGGTGTTTTGAGCCATCACGCCCACCAGGGGGTGTGGGACGTACAGCTCTTCAAGATAACCAAGGTCTTCTGCGGTCAGCTCCAGGTCAACAGCCTTGGCTGCTCCCTCAACATGATGAAGCTTCGTGGCTCCAGCTACAGGGGAGGTCACTCTGGTCAGCAGCCAGGCCAGGGAAACCTCCGTCATGGTTACGCCGTATTTTTCCGCCAGCTCTGCCACCCGCAGGATGATTTTCTCATCCTCTGCCGCCATGCCATCGTATTTGAGTTTGGCATAGCTGTCCTCACGCAGACGCTGGCTGGACTCGCCCGGCTTTCTGGAAAGGCGGCCACTGGCCAGGGCACTATATGGAGTCATGGCTATATTGTCTTCAGCACAAAACTGGGCCATCTCCCTCTCTTCCTCACGGAAAAGCAGATTGTAGTGGTTCTGCACGGAAACGAACTTGGCAAAGCCTTCCTTCTCAGCCAGGGCATTGGCCTTGGCCAGTTGCCAGGCATAGCAGTTGGCGATGCCGATATAGCGTACCTTCCCTGCCTTCACCATACGGTTCAGACCGTCAAGGATATCATAGATGGGCGTCTGGTAGTCCCACATGTGGTAGATATACAAATCCACATAATCCATGCCCAAATGCTTCAGGCTTAGGTCAAGCTGCTTTTCAATATGAGCCTGACCGGTTACCCCGGCAACGATTTCCTCCCCACTGCGGGGCAGGAATTTTGTGGCCACCACCATATCTTCACGCTTGGCAAAATCCTTCAAGGCACGGCCCAGATATTCCTCACTGGTGCCGTTCTGGTAGGCAATGGCGGTATCAAAGAAATTTACACCAAGTTCCAGGGACCGCTTGACGATGGTTCTGGTCTGCTCCTCATCCACTGTCCAGCTGTGCTGGCCGGTG
>JAFZZD010000002.1 GCA_017615955.1 Victivallales bacterium | reverse complement strand
GGCTATGATGGCCAGCGGCTATGATGGCCAGCGGCTATGATGGCCAGCGGCTGCGATGGCCAGCGGCTGCGATGGCCAGCGGCTATGATGGTAGCGTGGCACTGGAGTTTTGAAAATGGCTCTGAAAATAAAAAAGCCCGCAATCACTTGCGGGCGAATATGGAGCCAAAGGTCGGGATTGAACCGACGACCTGCTCATTACGAGTGAGCTGCTCTACCACTGAGCTACTCTGGCAACTTGACTTTTTCTGCGCTCGAGACCCTTTCAGCCCCAAATGCGAGCATAATATACACGCCTTCTTCCTTTGCGCCAATTGCCTAGTTACATTTTTGCAAAAATGCGACTAGGCGATTTGCGAAAAAAGCATGGTGCGGTATAGTATGGCTCGTTGATGCAAGAAAGCGTCGGCAAGTGCCGGGTTAGCTCAGCTGGTAGAGCAGTGGAATCATAATCCACGTGTCATTGGTCCGAATCCGATACCCGGTACCATTTTAGAACTTTTAAATCCCTGCTTCATTTGAGGCAGGGATTTTTTTATTGCTTTTTAAGTGCAAAATGTGTGTTTTTTCATAATGGCATAAAAAAATGCAAAAAATATGGTTTTTCCATTTGAAAAGCTGTTTCGCACTATTATGATAAGGCAAAATTCTTTTGTGTACTGAATTTATTGGTAAGAAATCAGGTGATTCCATCACCGGGAGAAGTTTACTTGGACAGCAACTTTGGCAGCATTGGGGATTTTCTTCCTGAAAGAGAGGTCAAGTGCAGAGTGCGCGGCTGCAACAATATTGTGCATATTTCCAGTAGAATGGCCATGCAGAATGTTGTTGATGGCAAATCCACGCCGGCGCGCATGTGCGATGAATGCTATGCATTGATGCAGACACTGGAGGACAAGGAGGTGCCATGCTCCACGCCTGGCTGCGAAGGCAAGTGGGTGTGGACACGCTACCAGCAACTGGTCTCCATCAGGGGTGGTCATACCACGCCGCCCAGGGGATACTGCCAGGAATGCCATGCCAAGATGGATGCGATGGAGGCACGTCAGATCCCATGCCGTCTGAAAGGCTGCCACAATACCTGGACTCTTAGTGCTGCGGAGCAGATTAAGCTAAATGGCAAGGCACCCCAGCCCAGGCTGTGCGACGAATGCTACAAGATACTCACTGGTCTTCAGGACAAGGAAGTTCATTGCCGCATACGCGGGTGCCGGAACACCTTCATCTGGAACAGGTTCCAGCAGTTGGAGCATATACGCAGCGGCAAGTCCGTCGATGCGCCGCCGCGCCTGATGTGCGAGGAATGCCACAAGATAGCCAGGGGGCTTCAGCCGCAGGAAGTGAAATGCAGGATACGGGGCTGCGAGCACAAGTGGACCTTTGGTACGTTTGAGCAGCTGGAGCTGATAGTCAAGGCAAGAAACGAGGCATTGGACAAGGGCGAGGCGCTGCCGGAGGATTTCAAGCCGCAGCCGCCAGAACGCATGTGCAACGACTGCTATGCCTTCTTCCAGCAGGCCCAGGATATAGAGCAGCCATGCCGCAACCACCAGTGCAAGAATACCTGGACCTATACCAGGAGCATGCAGTTGTCCCAGAAGATGCGCGGCAGGGACAATGCCCCTGCCAGGTATTGCGATGCCTGCGAAAAAATCCTGGAGACTCTTCAGGACAAGCAGATGCCCTGCATGCAGGAAGGCTGCAATGGAACCTGGACCTATTCCAGGGATGAGCAGCTAAAGGACCAGACAGCAGGGCGCCAGCCGCAGAAGAAGCGCTGTGCTGAATGCAGCAGGTTCCTTACCAATGCCCGCACCATCCAGGTCACATGCAGCAAGTGCGGCGCGTCCTTTGACGTGTCCTCCATACAGCAGCTTGAGGTTAAACTTGGCACGGCTGAGATGCCTACCTTGTGCGCTGATTGCGCAAGCAAGGAAATCAATGCGGACATTGCGGATTCGGGAAAGCTGGATTGCATTTCAAGACCCAAGATATACATACCCAAGAGCGGTCCATGGCAGAGCGATGAGTTTACACAGCGTGCTCCATCAAGCGTTGACCAGGCAGCAATGGATGCTTTCGCCGAGGCGGAGCGCCGTGTGGTATGCATTGGCGATGAACTTGGGTGCATTTCAATTGAAGGGGCAAGGGACTGGACTTTGCTGCTGAAGGAGGCACTTGCGGAGCGTGTCGGGGAGACCGCCGTGCTGAACGTGTCCATGCCGCATACTACCATGGTGCGCTGCCTGCTTAGGTTTGGCAGGGATGTGGCGCCATTCAAGCCGCAGTTGGTCATATTCTCCTGCCTGTTCGCCGATACTCTGGAAAGCAAGGCAGAACTGTCTGGTGAAGAACTGTCCGCCTTGCTTGAAAAGGCGGACGCCGATTTCAAGGCGCTGGTGACGGCAATACGTGAACTGGGCGCGAAGCCGCTATGCTGGATACCCAATCCTGTTTACTGGAACGAGGGACCTGATGCAAGTCGCCAATTGGCGGGCAACTTCGATGCATTGGCTCAGCAGTTTGCGGTTTCTGCCAGGCAGAACGATGTTCCGCTGGTGGATGCCAGAACCAACTTCGCCATTGCGGGCGAGCAGTCCACGCGGAAGTGGATGGCGGACTGGTGCCGTGTCAATGACATAGGCGCCAGCAGCATTGCGAATTGGCTCAAGAATGAGATAATGACAGGCAAGTTGCTTCAGTGATTCCACTGGAGCACTTGTGGATTTTACAATACTTTGTGGTAAAAACATAAAAAAAGG
>JAFZZD010000582.1 GCA_017615955.1 Victivallales bacterium | reverse complement strand
CGTTCATTCTCCAACGCTTGTGTTTCCCTGTTGATGCGCAGCATCACACCAGCCAGAAGAAGGGCGATGCCAAGAAACAACATGAGAACAGCCAAGCGCAGGAACTTGTACTCCCGCTTCTTATGCTCAAGCCACTTCATCTGCTCTGGCAAAAGGGAAATTGTCATCTTGCCCTCCCAGATGCTTTGCAAAGCCAGGCCAAATGGAACAACAAGCTCTCCATGCAACGCGTCATCCCGTCTGGGAAGCAAGTTGCCTGGCAGACCAAGCATATTGATTTCAATGCCAGGTGCCAGGCTGGACAGCATGTCAGAAAGACGCTGCAACCCGCTTCCACCATCGCCTGTTATCCATAGATCACAATTTGACAATTCAAAGTCCTGCCCCTGCGCCTCCTTCCAACGCGCCAGCGCATTCTTCAATTCACTTTCCAGCAAGTTGCGCCCATTGCTGGCATCGTTCTTCAGGCTTACGATGGTATTCCTGCTGCCGAAAAGCAAGGTACAAGCGAATTGCAGACCGCCCTCGCACACCACGGCCAGCGCGGTGCTCTCCTCCTTGAGCAGCATCAATACCTGCGCTTTCTTCGAGGCTGCGGCCTCCGGCTCCAATGCAAAGAATGTATTCAGCATTGCCATGGTGCCTGATGTGACCTGGTGCGTGTCAAACGCAAGTGGGCGCAGCATCTGGAAACTATCCTCAAACACGCCCTCCTTTACCATGCTTATGACAAGCGACTTCTGCCCCTCATGCATACCCTCCATTACCTGGTAGTCGCATATCACCTGCTCATCAGATATGCTCCCGATCGAGTGAGCCTGGCTTTGGACATGCCTTTCTATGGCAAATGGCTTGAGAGTGGCAGGTATGTTCTGGAACATATCCGTTACGCTTGAGGGAGGCAATCCAAGGCACACATTGGGCATATCGGAGCAAATGCCCCGCAACGCTTCCTGATTCTCCTCCTCATCAGCCAGCACAGGGCATTCAGACAGGGAGTTTATTTGCAGGAAGCCGCCTTTACGCTCCACGGAAAGGCATCTCAAAGTGCCGGTGCCAACTTCTATGCCGATGCCACGCGCACAGCCTTGCAAAGAAGATTTAAGGTGCGATGATGACATATTCCCCGTTCTCATTAAGGACAGTGGCTGTGACGAATATCAGCAGATTCGTGGGTTCTTTAATCTTCTCGACATGTGTGAAGAGCGCCCCTAGATATGGAATATCTCCCAGCAAGGGTATTTTTCTGACTTCCGTGTTCTCGCGATTTTCCACCATGCCTCCAAGAATAACTGTCTCGCCGCTGTTTATGGCCACGCTGGTGGCGATAGTCTGTTCATGAGTACGAGGCAGCTTGACCTGGGTGCCAGTAGTAGTTGTCACCTTGTTCTCCGTTGTCGTCTGCGACGACGAATAGTCCTCCCATGCCTGGAAGGTTATGATTTCCGGCTTGAGGCCCAGGAGTATGGTCTTGCCGTCCGCCCCCACATTTGGCTTCACATCAAATGTGATTCCCAGTGCCATGGCGGTGGGTTTTCCGCTGGGCACAAGTATCTGGTCCTTGCCCTTGTCTCCATTGTCCACGGTCTGAAGCTTGTATTCTTCAAAATAGTACATCTTGTCCCCTTTCCTGATCCTCGCAGTCCTGTTGTTCAGAGCGGTAATGCGCGGAGAACTCAAGGTCACAGTTGAGGCCTTTTTTTCCAACGCGCGAATCAGCAAGTCAAAGCTTCTATTTCCCAGGATGCCGCTGACGGTGAGGGACCCCACGCCTTCCGCATTGTCCACCCCCAATGCGCCCAGCTTGGTGAAGAAGTCACTCAAATTGGCGTTTTCCTGATGGTTGGCGGCAATGTTTGCACCTGTCTTGCCGCCATTGTAGTGGGACAGCTCCACTCCCACGTCATGCAAATCCGCCTCGCTTACCGAAATGAACTTCGCCTCTATCAGCACCTGGTATGGCGGGCGGCAGAACGTCTTGACCAGCTTTTCAACTTCCCTTATATTTGACAATGTATCCGATATCAAAAGCACATTGCGCTGGGAAAACAGCGTATAGCTCCCGCCAGTGGTGGACTTTGCGTAGAATGCCTTGAGTGCATTCTCCAGGTCCTTGTCCTCCTCCTTGGTGGATTCAAATGCAGCCTTTGCCGTGGCGACACCGATTCCCTCAGGCACGGCAGGTATTATTCCCTGGCGCAGAAGTATGACCTTGTTCAGAAGACGGGGGCCGGCATTGGTCTTCGTGGATTTTGTGACCCAGATGATGTTCGCTTTTATATTGAAGTCGACCGCTAGCGTATATGAGATGTAGTCGAATATCTCACGCAAGGGCACGTCCTTGAAGTTCGCGGAAAAGGTCTTTCCCTTGAGGATTTCGTCATTGAATATTACATTCACGGGATCAGCGATGTTCAAACCCTCCAGATCCCGCAGTTGCATGGCAAAGTCAGCCAGCGACATATCCTTTACCTTCATGGATATATGCTTCTCCAATAGCTGCTCCAGAAATACGGGACTCTCCCTCTCCTCTTCCAGCTTCACATTCGTGGTTCGGTTGTATTTTTTGGGGAGCTGCAAGCCCGTCAGTGATTCGTTGATAATAGTCTTCTGGTCTATCGCCAGATCTGTTTTGCTCAAAGTGAGCTTTTTCGCCAATGCCAGAAGTTCCTTCAAGTCGCCAATCTCATCGCTGTATTCAGTGAGCTGCTCCATAAGCGCCAGCTGCGCCTCGGCCTCCGAAAAGTTATTCTCCGATATCAGTTGCCGCACCCGTTCGAACTTCGACAGGATCTGCTCCCTGAGCACACGCTCGTTCGCCTCTTTTTGCAAGCGGCTTAATTCAGTCTTGTTGCGTTTCTCCAGTTCCTTGTCCAGCAATGTCTTGCTTTGAAACACGGAGCAGGAAACAAGTACGCAGCACAATACTGGCACCATGTATGAAAAAACTCTCATTTCACATCCCGTTTTTCAGGCATCACAGCAATTTACACCCTTTTTTGAAAGTAGTAACGTAATTTAACTCAATAAATTTGATTTTAACCACACAACTGCTTTTTTTTCAGAATTTTCATTGAAAATTGGTCTGTGGTCTGT
>JAFZZD010000581.1 GCA_017615955.1 Victivallales bacterium | reverse complement strand
GTTGCTCAACTTGAGTGAGCGCCGCTTCGGCGCTCACATGGACGCCAGCGGCGCATGGAAACGCAGGGAGAACCAATTGTGATTACACAGTATTCGAGGTGTAAAATAGCACAATGGGAATTGAAATCCTCATTATGGCGTTAGATTATCGCTGTTTTCAAGAATTAACCTTAAGGAATTGCAAATATGATGAAGGTCATTGATGAACAAGGGCGTCTGCTTTACGGCAAGACCAGGCTGAACTGGGAAATCGCGTTTGGAAACAAGAAGGATCCAGTGCAGATATTGGAACCCTCGCAGATGTTTAACTTCAAAATGCAGGACCAGGACGGAATCCTTAAGCTGGAGTGGAAGGGCTGCCAGCTGATCGGCAGTCAATTCACCGTAACTGTCTGCTGGAAGCCTTACGGCGAAGGCTGGCAAGGCACCATCGCATACGAGGGCAACACGAAGAAACTATATGTGGAGGAAGTGCGTTTCCCCGTGGTGTCAATGCCATTCCCCAAGGACATCGTGCACCTTCTTGTGGGCAATGAACAAGGCTGGATATATTCATTCAAGGAGGATGCGGCAGATGGCAGGCTGCTGCTGCAGAACTACAACTCCATGTTCCTTACAGTCGCCATGACCGATGACGGCAACTGCCTCTACATCGACCATCGTGATGAAAAGCACACCATGAAGATGTTCAACTGGGAAAAGGCTAACGGCCGGCTCATCTACCGCGGCATAGAGCAAATGCCCTGTGATTCCAAGACGCGCAAAGCATTTGCAGTGCCCTACCCCAGCACGGTCGTCAACTACCAGGGCACCTGGTACGATGCGGCGCAAATCTACAGGAAATGGGCAATTCAGCAGCCCGCATACCTTAAGCGCATCAGAAAGAACAGGATGCGCGACATCGCAATGTGGCTATGGAACAGAGGCGCCATAGACAACGTGGTTCCCCCCGCAATAAAACTTCAGAAGGACGCAGGAGTGCCTGTGGCACTGGACTGGTACTGGTGGCATGGCAATCCATACGACACGGACTATCCCCACTACTGGCCACCAAGGGAGGGCGTGGAGGCCTTCACCAAGGCTGTGCAGCGCCTAAATGAGGAAAAACTGTACACCCAGGTCTATGTGAACGGCGTCGCCTGGGATATAGAGGCCCCAAGTTTCGAGAAAGACAAGGGCAAGGATGCCCTAATAGTGAACAGGGACGGCACTCCGCGTGCGATCATGTACAACTGCTACACCAAGCGCAAGCTGGGTTCATGCTGCGGCGAGGCGGTGGTATTTCAGGAGAAGATACGGGACATTGTGAAGAAACTGACCGCCTGCGGGCTGCCAGGCGTGTATCTGGACATGATAGGCATGTCCCTGCAGCATCCCTGCTACAATCCGGCCCACAAGCATTCCCCTGGCGGCGGCAACTACAACTACAAGGGCTACAAAAAATACGTGAAGAAGATCCGCGAGGAAAATCCCGGCATCGTCCTCTCCACGGAATCCCTGAACGAGAATTTCCTTGACTTGTTTGAATCGTTCATCGTACTGTCCACCAGCATGGAGCGCTGCGGGGCGCAGGACTGGATTGACGCAGTGCCCATGTTCAGCGCAATATACCACGGAGCCTGCGCCATGTTCGGCAGTTTTGCCCTGCCTGACGGCATTCCATGCTGGGATCCGCTTTGGCCGCCCAAGGAGAAATGGAAGAACGAGCAGGACTGGAACCAGGTGTTCCCAGACCAGTTCTATGCGGAAGTTGCCCGCACCATCGTATGGGGAATGCAACCTACCGTATGCAATTTCAGGATGTGCCACACCGAAGGCAAATTCGCGCCGCTATACGACTATATGATACGCATTGCGCGATTCTACCATGAAAACAGGGACTTCCTGTACGATGGCCAAATGCTGAACCCAGGCGAGCTGAAATGCCAGCAGGTGGAGGTCAGTTTCCTGCACCGCGCCACCTTCACCACGGAAGAGCAAAGCACCGTGCGCAAGCGGATGCTGCCAGCAGTCATGCATTCCTGCTGGAAGGCTCCCAGCACCAAGGAGGCGCTGGTCATGGTCAACTACACAAGCCAGGAACAGACCTGCTCATTCCAGGGCAAGTCATACACCCTCCCCGCCAGAACACCCATGCTGGTCATATTGAAGGATTTTTAACGCAGAGACGCTCTTTTTTAACGCAGAGACGCAAAGGCGCAGAGGTTTTTATTGTTTCTTTTTAAAAGGCTCTGTTCCCCAAGAGGGTAGGTATGTGCGCGGCCATTGGC
>JAFZZD010000580.1 GCA_017615955.1 Victivallales bacterium | reverse complement strand
GACGTCAGTTTATCAAGTTCAACTGGATTCTTGAACTCAATTGCGACTGAAGCATTCTTCTGGACGGCAAAACTATCGCACATTCTAAATGTCTTCCCATTCTTTTTCAGGGCAGGAGCCTTCCCTATTTCATCCAACGCATCAAGCAGAGCCTCATAGTACTCGGCACGTTCAGCATCAGAGCCAAGCACCTCCTCCAGCTTATCCATTTTGCCTCCCTTTTCAGGCTTCTCCTGTTCCTCGCCCCTTTCTATCATCTTCTCACCGCAGTACATGAGCAAAGAGGCCTTAGGCATTACAATCGCCTCCCATGCTTCGGCGCCAAACACTGCCATTGCCACTGCCATCATCAAAAAGAACAGTTTTTTCATAGTTGTCTCTCCTAATTGCTTCCTCTCGTTTACTTCCAATGCAAATCAACCGCGCATGGACATGAGATCCTCCTTACTGAGCAACTTCTCAAAGTCCTGCTTGTTCGTAGCCTTCATATATGCCTCGATTGCACTTATCCGGCCTTCCTTATGCAATCGCATCAAGTCGTTGTCCATGGTCTTCATACCCATTCCGCTGGACTGCTCGATGATGCTCCTTATGTTCGCAATGGCGCCGTCTCGAATCGTGGCAGGCAGGGCCTCGTGGTTGAGCAGGATCTCGTGGGAGGCCACCCTGCCCTTGCCGTCAGCCGTCTTGCACAGCAGCTGCGAGATGACCGCGCTCAGGGACTGTGCAAGCATTGTCCTGATCTGGGGCTGCTGCACTGCGGGGAACGTGTCTATGATGCGGTCGATGGTCTTGGGCGCATTGTTGGTATGCAAGGTGCCAAAGACCAGCATTCCCATAGACGCGCAGGTCAGCGCCAGGCCAATGGTCTCCTGGTCGCGCATTTCGCCCACCAGAATAATGTCAGGATCGGCGCGCATTGCGCCACGCAAAGCCGCGCTGAACGAGTTGGTGTCGTTGCCAACTTCGCGCTGCACAATCACGGACTGCTTGTTGGGATGAACGAACTCCAACGGGTCCTCAATTGTGATGATGTGCTTGCACTGCGTCTCGTTGATGTAGTCAATCATTGCAGCCAATGTGGTTGACTTTCCGCTTCCCGTGGGTCCAGTAACCAGCACCAGTCCCTTGCTGTAGCGGCATACTTCCTTCAGAACTTCGGGCAGGTGCATCTCGTCAATGGTCTTGATCTTGGTGGGAATCACGCGCATCACCGCGCCTGGCCCGAAAAAGTTGTGCATGTAGTTCACGCGGAAACGCGCCAGGCCGGGGATTTCGTGTGCATAGTCCATGTCCAGGTTTTCCTCATACCACGCCCAGCGCTGGGGCGGCGCGATTTCCTTTAGGATCTCCATCATTTCATCAGGGAAAATCGGAGCCTCGCCAGGGATTGGCGTCAATGTTCCATGCACTCGTATCTTCGGGGGCAGAGTTGAGCAAAGATGCAGGTCGCTGCCACCACTCTCAACCATCTTCCTCAATAAATCATTCAGTTTAGCCATATATGTATTCTCCTGCAAGGATGGGAACTACTTTCCAAAACCAAACCAGCCCTTCTTCTTGGCTGGAGCCTCATCAGGGGCAGCCTCAGGCGCAGACGGTGGCGGTGGCGGCGGTTGCGGCGCAGCTTTTCTGCCACCATTGCCCGTCCCCAGGTTGCTTGCCTCGTTTATCTGCATTTGGCGCAGCAAATCCTTGTTCTTGATAAACGGCAAGGTCTGCTCGTAGCTGCGCTTGCCCGCCATGTACAGATTGAAGTGGCACTGCTCCATGCTTATCATGCCCAGGTGCTTGCTGGTCTGGATGGTGGATTCCAGCTGGTAGGTCTTGCCTTCGCGGATAAGATTGGACACGGCCAGCACGCCCAGCAATATCTCGTATGCCATCACCACGTTGGAGCCGTCAATGTTAGGCAGCAACTGCTGGCATATCACGCCCTTGAGACTTTCTGCCACCATTCCTCGTATCTGCCCCTGCTGCTCTGGCGGGAACACGTCCAGAAGTCGTGTCATGGTATCGGGTGCGCTGCTTGTATGCAAGGTGCCAATCACAAGATGCCCCGTTTCGGAGGCGTGGATTGCCATCTCGATGGTCTCCAGGTCGCGCATTTCACCTATGACAATGATGTCTGGATCCTCGCGCAAGGCTGCCCTCAAGGCATTGCCGAAACTTTTCGTATGCTTGTTCAGTTCACGCTGCGTTATGTTGCAGCCCTTGGGTTCATAAACCAGTTCAATCGGGTCTTCGACTGTGATGATGTGGTCCTGCCTGCTCTTGTTGAGGTGCTCAACCAATGCGGCCAGGGTGGAGGATTTGCCAGAGCCAGCCGGTCCTGTGACCAGGATGAGGCCCTGCCCGTATGTGGTCAGCTTCTCGACCACCTCCGGCATCTCGAAGCCAAGCTGGGAAATTGTGCGTATGTTGTTGTCGATTATGCGATACGCGCCTGACACGCCCTGGCGGTGGTGCATGATGTTGGTGCGATACCTGTTGTCACTGCTTATGTTGTATCCATAGTCCAGGTCATGTGCCTCCCTGAAATGGGCAAGCTGCCCCTCATCCAGGGGGGACAGGTTCAATGCCTCGGAGGCCGCTTCGCTGACAATGGCCTGCCCAGGCAGAAGAAAAACACGCTTGTAGCGGCGCACAAAAGGCAGGGCTCCTGCTGAAATGTGCACATCGCTGCAGTGGTTTTCCCGCGCCTTGTTAAGGAATTCATTCAGAAGTTCCCTGGCCTGGGGCCATTCCATGCCGTCCGCATCAGCCAGCCTTGGCCATCCCTGTGCCCAGGGGTCCTCGCAGACCTTGCGGGGATAGCCGTTGTCCACATTCTCCTGCGCCTCCTGCATTTTGCGCACAGGTTGCCGGCGTGGGAGCGGAGCCTGCGCAGCAGACTGCTGTGCGGGCTGCGGCACTTCCTCTGCCACCGGTGCGCTTGCCGGCGCATCGTCAAACACGCTCCGGGGCGGAAAGCCCAGCATTCTGGCCTCCTGCCTTACCCTCTCCGCGTCTGCCTTGAGCCGTTGCACGTCTGGGCAAATGTCATTGCCCTCGACTATATCAACAAACAACTGCAGATCCGCAGTCAAGCCGTTCTCCTCAATCGCCTCCATCACGGCGATGCACTGCTCCTTGGAGAGGATGCCCTCGCCGACTGCGTGGAAGCAAAGCCACTCTATTTCCTTGGTCAATAGGTCCCTGTTCATGTTACTCCGTATTATCTCAACCTCTGCGTTTCCTCTTCACGATTATTGCTGGGATGCCAGCCAAAGCCAGATATATCAGCCCCCCGATGCCGCCGCCAAGCAGCACCTGCATGAAATACAGCCGGAATCCTGCGAAATGCTGTTCTGGCGCTATAATGGCGCTGATTTTCAGCGAAGCAAAGCCAGCCAGCAGTGCAAAGCACAGGCAAAGCAATCCAGAAAGCACCGCTGCGCCAGGCCTCCACTGCGGGATTTTCCTGCATATCAAAAACAGCAGCATAATCACCTGCACCCAGCTGGAAATGCTGGTAGACAAGGCAAGGCCGCCCTGCCTCATGCTCCAGATCAGGGATATGTTCATAATGAAATTCAGAACAACGCAGGCAATTCCCACCCGCATGGGCGTGCGCGTATCCCCGCTGGCGTGATGCGGCGTGGTGGCGACTTTCATCATGCAGTAAGCCGGTATGCCAAGTATGTAGCATTTGAGCGCGTATGCGCAGGCCTTGACCGCCTCCTCGTTGAACGCGCCCCTGAAGAACAGAAGGCGTATGAACGGCTCCGCGAACAAATAGAAAATCACAGCGCAGGGAATGCTCAGGAAAAGCACGCTCTGCAGTGAAAAAGTCAGGGACTTGGACAAGACCTCCATGTCCTTTCTGCTGGCGGCGCGGGAAAGCTCCGTCAGGCACACATTGCCTATCGCCACGCCGAAGATGCCCACGGGAAGATGCACCAGATGGTGACTGTAGTTCAACGAGGAGACCGCCAATGCGCCAAGGGCACCCACCATTAACTTGTCTATGCACTGGTTGATCTGGTTCGTGCCCGCGCCGATTATGCCCGGCACCATCTTCCTGCACACGTCCAGCACGTCTGGATTTTTCACATCCAGCCTGAAATGGAATACAAATCCCTGCAGACGGCACAGGAACATCAGCGACAGCATCTGGACGACGCCAGCCAGCAGCACGCTGCCGCAGAAGCAATACAATGCCATCGGCTCGTCATTCTTCCAGAAGCGTGAAATCAGCAAAACCGCGCCAATCTGGACAATGTTGAAAAGGACTGGATTAAGCGAAGGAAACACAAAACGCCGCAGGGCATTGAGTATGCAGCCAAAGCAACCCGCAATGCAGATCAGCAGCAGATACGGCATCAGCAAGGGCAATATGCGGAATGTGAGCACAATATGCTCGCGCACCGCCGCCGGGAGCAAAAGGCCTATCAGCAATGACACTATGCTGACCAGCACCACCATGCCCGCAAGCACCAATGCCTGCAATGTTATCACACGCTCGGCAAAGCGCCATGCCTCATCCCTGCTTCCCGTCTCCAGTTTGCCTGCCAGGGAAGGGACGAACGCCGCCGTGAACGCCCCCTCGCCAAACAGCATGCGAAACATGTTCGGTATGGAGAACGCCAGGTGGAACGCAGCCTGCGCCGCGCCTGAACCACCCCAGTACCAGGTCATCACCACATCCCGCAGCAAGCCAAATATGCGGCTGCAGAATATGCCCGCTCCGCTCATCAGCATGGACAAGGCAAGCCTTATCCTGGAAGTATGCCCCTTTTCAGACACTTTGTCTCTCCACCGCTAGCTTCAGCGCACCCTGACCTTCATTGTCATCGTATGCTCCATGCCAGGCTGTATAGTGCGCTTGTCTTCAGCCACATTCGCCGTCTCCACGCAAAGCATGGTCTTGTAGCCGTCGTCCGGGAAGTCAGCCATGGAAATTGACTTCTCAATCCAGGGATTCCACACCACGGCGGAGGCGCTGCCTTCCTTGCCGATGTTGATGTCCCTGTCCAATGCGGCATCATGTATTACAGCCGCGCCTGGAGCGTCGGAATAGACCTCGTCCACATTGCAGTCAATTACGAATGGGTCGTGGCGCACCTTGAGCACTCCGTTGTTCACCTTGTCCAGGCAGCACAGTCCGTCAAAGCCCTCGATGGTGACCTTTGTAATGTCACCGACATTGTAATATGTGTGCAATGCCTGGGTTATGGTGAAGGCCTCGTCACCTGTATTGACAGTCTTGAGCTGCATATTCAGTTCCTTGCCAGCCCGAACCGTAAGGCGAAGTTTGAACTTGCCAGGAAACATCTTGAGGCTCTCCTCAGAACTCTCCAACTCGAACACCGCCACTGTATCCTCCGCCTCGGCGGACACATTGGCCAGCTCCCACATCATTATTCGGGCAAAGCCATGCATGGGGAAACTCTCGTTTTCGGGATGCTTGCTGAACCATGGCCAGCAAACTGGAATGCCGCCGCGTATGGCCTTGCCTACAGTGAACAAGGATTTGTCACTCATCCACAGCACATCCTGCCCGCCAGCAGGGCACCAGCTCATCACATGCGCACCTAGAAGGCATACACTGGCTGTGGAATAGTTTCCCTTCAAGTACACCACTGGCAGGCCGCCCTGCCCTTCTTCAACACTGATGCGCCCATTTATCCCAAACTTTTCATTCAATGATTTAACGTCCATTGCAAACTCCTATTATTTTATCAACGAGATACTTGCAAAACTATTGGCCTTGCAAGTCTTTTCCGCTGGCTGAAGCCAGCGGCTACGATAGCCAGCGGCTACGATAGCCAGCGGCTACGATATTTTCACAAATTAACCAGGACATGCTCGGCCAGGCGCAGGAATGTATCCCTGGAAACATACAGTTTCTGCTCATTGCCTAGCACGTCGTAGAAATCCTTGATATATGTTTCGACTTCATTGCTGGGATTGAAAAGGCCAAGCATATTGCATTCCGTCAACGCAAGAAGCCCCTTGAGTCCACCCAGTTTGAAAATCATGGGCTGGAAATCCAGCAAGGACATCCAGGCCTCCTCGCTGTCATCCAGCCCGTTCATGTCAATCACAGCGGAGGTGACATCCTGCACCTGCGTAAGTGCGCACAAGACCTGGCGTGCCGCTGAATTGGTGGACACAATGGCCAGCCTGCCGCCCACATTCTCCCGCAGCATCTGCAAGGCGGTCAGTATGTCCTGCGTCCGCATCGCAAACAATGACTGGTTGAAAGCGAAGAAACTGGGGTCGCTCTCGTCCCTGAAGGACTGGGACGGCATGGCCGCGGTCTCCCCACTGCCAAGCAGGTCTATCGCCCAGCACCGGCATCCCGCCCCCACAAGCGCGTCGGTGACCGTGGCGTAATTGCCGCCCGCGAAAAAGTCCGCCTTGTCATTTCCTGACACAAGCAGGACAGTTGGCCTTTCAGACGCATTTTTAGGTGATGCGATCTCCACGGCGGGAATTATGTCGCCCATGTCCCTGCGTGATATGAGCCGTCCCTTGGCGATGCCACCGCTGGCGCTCCATTCCACATTGGTCACGCGGCAAGCCACGTCCACAAGCCCTTGCTCCGAATTGATGAAGTCCCCCGCCAGTGCCCTGCGCTCCTTGCGCAGTTTGACTGCGGCGGCCTGGCCTTTTGGCAGAGGAGCGCCATTGGCGCAAAGGAAATCTCCAATCTGCCTGATGCATTTCTGCGTGTTCTGGGGCGTTGGTTCGCCACCGTTGCCCTGAACCATTAGTCTTTCAGGCAAAACCTGTATGTCATCCTCCTGAATTGTCTCACGCAAGGACTGGTTAAGAAGCCAATGGGTCAACCATGGATAGATATGCTCCCTGGTGTCCTTGGGGCAGCTATGGGCTATGTTCTGGTGGTAGTTCAGCAATGCGTCCCCCGAATCCAGAAGATTGTAAATCTCAAGCAAGGCAGGCACCTCATAGACCGGGTTCTGGCTGGTGCCGTCCTGGCTGCTGGAGGCAATGAACAAGGGACGAGGCGCACAGGCGGAAAGCATGTCAAACGAGGTCAGTGAATTTATTCGCAGCAGGGGGCCTTCCTCGCACTCGCATTCCCCCTGGCAATGGGAAGAAAGCACACCCGACAGAGCCAGCACCTTCACCCGCTCGTCCAGCAATGCCGCCACCATGGACTGGAACGCGCCGCCGCCATGGCCCACCACGCCAATCCTGCGCTCGTCCACTTCCGGCAGGTTGCAAAGAAAGTCCAGTGCCTGCAGGGAATTTATGGTCTGTATGCCAAAGGGCGACACGCCGGAAAGCATCGCGCTCCTGCGCATGTCCTCTGGCCAGCAATGCATTATTTCACTGCTGTCGTTGTAGCCTGGCATATCATAGCTGAACACAATGAAGCCAAGACGCGCCATCATCTGGCAGAAAAGCGGGATGTTGTTGAATGCGTCGCTGTTAAGACGCCCCTTTTCAAGATGGCCATGAGGGCAAAGAATACCAGGAGCCTGGCTTTTCACCCGTTCAGGCATGAACAGCGTGCCAGTGACAAGGGAGCCAGGCATGCTCTCAAATCTCACGTTCGAGACCACAGTGCCCTCGAACCGGTGCTGCACGCCAATGTTTGCATCGGGCTTGATGCGCCTGGGCAGCGGTTTGAGGCCAGCCGCCATGGCAACCTGGCTCTTGATGAAGTCCTTTTGTCCACGCCATTTCTCCAGCGTGTCAGCCGGGTCTGTGCGATACGCATAGCCGCTGTGGCTGATGTTAATGAGACGCCTGTCCATCCAAACCTTGGCTTCAGGCAGTATCTTTTTCATTATTGACATGGATAGCTCCCTTGTCTATGGGTTCAATGATGATGGTGGCAGCAGCCAAGACAGCAGGTGTGCCCGCTGTCCGCAGGGCAGCTTCCTTCGCTGCCGCAGGCATTCTTCCCGCCGCTCTTCACCGCAAAGGATGAAAACAGCTTCGTCACCTTCTCGCTTCCACATTCGGGACACGGCGGCTTCGCCTCGTCAAAGCTACGGTGCAGGTACTTGAACACCTTGCCGCATTTACCACAACTGTATTCGTATATGGGCATTCACATCTCCTATCTTGAAAAAACGTCAAACTGTAAACTTATATGCCAGCTTTTCAAACGGAAATTATTGATTTTTACAGGATTTTTTCAGGAACGCCATTCTCCATTATGGCTGATGTCGCTGCGCTCCTGATGCAGAGCCATAATGCAGGCACCGATGCAGCAGCCGCATAAAAAATAATTGTCAAAATTGGTGATTGTCTCATTCATGGCGAATGAAAGAACTATTTTTGACAAATAAAGCATCGTGCAATATCATTGCGCATCGCCTCTGTCTTAACTATAATATGCATAAAGTTTTTGCTTGATTCTGATTTTCACTGTCAAATAAGGCATTTCCAAAAATATAATCGTCAAAACATTTTAGAATAGAAAACCACTTTCACCAGGAGTAAAACCATGAAGCACCGTACATTTTTCACGCTAATCGAGTTGCTGGTCGTGATCGCCATCATAGCCATACTTGCGGCAATGCTCTTGCCAGCATTGAGCAAGGCGCGAGAGAAGGCCTACAATTCAGGCTGCCAGAACAACATGAAGCAGCTTGGACTGTCAATGGCAATGTACACTGACGACCATGCAGGGCGCTATGCGCCAACATCGACAACAAAGCAGGGAACCGAGACATTCAATCCCAAATGGTGCCACTTCATGCTGAGAAGCGGTGCCATCAATGACACAAACTTCCTCTATGACACGAATGACGTCTCCAGCTACGCGACTTCAGGAAGAAAACTTGGGAAAAACCTGGGTGACTCTGAAAGCTCCAATGTTAGTTATGGTTACAATGGCAACCATATAGGCAATAGCTCTTCCCGCTACAAAAACGCGACGACTGGCATTTTCGAAGGCCCTGCATTCGTCCAGATCATAGCACAGCCATCCGCCACAATAATTTTTGCTGAAACGCAGCACCAGATCACCTATGACCAACCCGCCCTCTACGTGAACAACCACGGCGGCGGCAGATACATGTTCAACGACCAATACGCCAGAAACGACTCCAATTCAAATGGCGGCATTTTGGCTGCGCCCCATGGCGCATCCACCAATGTCAGCTGGGCGGACGGACACGTCAGCAACGAGAAGACGCTGGCTCAGTTCAGCCGCAACGCCTTCAATCCACACATGACAGCCGATTTCAATGTGTATAAGCTGGACCCGTTCACAACTGGCACGGAAGTCAGGATACCCCCAAACAACTACAAGAACAATTACATGGACAGGTACTGATTGCTCCACTGCGCACATGGCAATTTTCCATCGGGATTCGGGTACCGCTGGCGAAAGCCAGCGGAAAAGGCTTGCCATACCAAGAATTTTGCATAGTTTTCCATAAAAAAACACATCTGGCAACATGAAATTAAGCGTCATCTTTTTCGTCAGCGGTATGCTCACCCTCCTTTCTGGACCTTTCACGGTCGAGACTGAAGGCGACCATTTCGTCATCAGGCATCGGGGACAAGTGCTGTTTGATTCCGTACAAAGCTATGCACTGGATCGACAGTTCGGCCTGAATCCCCAATGCTCCACAACGACACTGCCTGACGGCACCCGCGTATGGAACAAGTGGAGCGAGGCACCTGAAACGCGCATTCGACAGGAAATAGCGCTCGCTCCAGACGGCAGCCAAGTGGAAATATCCATGATGGGCTCGGCAAAGGCCTTTGACGAGAACCAGAAGCGCACAATCAACCTCACTATTCCATGGAAAACCGTTGAGAACATGACATTCGAGGGGCTTGCGGTCAATGGCCGCAGATGGGAACCCGCCAGCGGTCACCTCACACCAGACACAACTGGCTCCATCGCCAACACCAACTGGCGCTATTTTTGCCTTTCGGACGGACAGGACCGCAATCTTGTGTTTGACCTCAACCCCATAGGCGCTGGCGACTACATCATGATGTACAAACACGGCTGCATCCGAGGCGTATGGACTCTCGCCCGCGAAAAAGACAAGCTATTGTTTGTCGGCGGCACAATCCTGCCTGACAATCCCATCAAGGCGGCGGGCACCACTGGCGCAAAAATCGTCATCCGCGAAGGCAAAATGGACAGTGACTACTTTGAGCACCATGCCTTGAAGTCATATAAATACGGCGAAAAACTGGTTCCCGTGCGTCTCTACTCTTTCGGTGCGGCAAAGCACGGTAAGCAGTTTCAAAGCGCCGACGCGGGGCCATACAATGCCCAAAGCGGCTTCGGCTGGCTTGACGGAGCCGCACCACAAACCCACATTGCTTCGCCAGAAGGGGCCTACTATGCCTCCTGCTCTGGCAAAAATGCCAGTTTCCAGATGACAGGCGTCATCCCAGGCTTCCACTTCGTCACCATCACATCAGGCAATTTCTCAGGCATCCCAAACCATTTTTCAGTCACTGTCAATGGCAAAGAGGCAGCGCCATTGGCAACCGTGCCAAAAGGCAAATTGCAGGCGGTCACCATCCCAGTCAGGGTGCACGACGGCACCGTCATCATCAAGTTCAACGGCGACTTTCTCGTCTCCACGATAGCAATGCAACCCATCATCGCCAAGGCCGAGGACTTCAGCTTCGACCGCGGATTCTGGGTTACCAAAGGATATGAATCGGGCGAGCTCTTCCAAAGCGCGGACTATCCACCCGTAAATCTCGCCCGTTCAATAAACATCATTGGCCTTCCCACGCCAGGTCAGGAGGCCACAGGCCCCATGAAACCCTTCCAGCGTCCAGTCGAGCAGCCCAATCCACACGCTCCAGAACTCGCCTGGATACCTCAAGCCACATTCAGAGGCGTCGGCGACAACTCATCCGACTGGACCGAATACACAAAACCAGAATATCTACAACGGCATCTCGACAATGTCCGCGCCAGCGGAGGCACCGTCCTCATGATGTCAGGTCTACTTTCACGGCACACATACCCCACGCACCGCCAGCGCATTCTCAATGCCATAAGGCAATACGCCAATGCGGCACATGCGGCAGGATTGAAGGCCATAGACCACAATGACGCAACTTTGCTGTGGAACTGCGGCGCGGGCTTCCGTGTAATGGCTGAACGCACGCCAGAACTGGTATATGACCTCAGGGACATGACTCCAAATTCTCAGTTCTGCATTCTGAACCCCACCTTCACGCGCACATACCGAAACTACCTGCTTGATATCGTCAAGGCTGGAGTGGACGGGCTCCAGTGCGACGAACTCACCTTCTATCCATACGGATGCGGCTGCCAGCATTGCCGAGAGGCATTCCACAAAGACACTGGCTGGCAACTTCCCATGAACGAACTGGATTCCCGCCTGTACAATCCAAGTGCGCCTCTCTGGAAGGCCTTCCTGGCCTGGCGCATGGTAAAGGTCGCCAATTGGTGGGTGGAATTCCGCCGCGAGGCCAAGGTCCTGAATCCTCATCTCACTCTTTGCATGTACTCCACCCACGGTGGCTTTACATCCCACGACGCATCCTTGCGCCTCGGTCTTGACCTCACGGAAGAGGCCCGCGCCATAAACTTCTTCGGCACAGAAATCATGACGCGGAACTGCCTGTACTCGGAACGTGCCCTGCTTCCATACCGCAAGATGAAGAATCTGCTGCGCCTCGCATACGGAACTCCAATATGGGCTTGGATATACGGCTCGGACCATCCAGGCAGCTACTTCGGTTGGGCAGCCTGCAACATGACGGCGCAGTGCGGCGTCGATAGCTTCCCCATCAAACAGGGTGAGCCCGACTACCGCTCGTTCCAGACATCGCCCGACAACATTGACCGCGCCAATGCCACCTCCGTCGCCAACGTGGCCCTGCTCTTCTCACGCAGCAGCCGTGACTGGAACTCCGACCAAGGCATGGTGCCAGAACTGTTCGGGCTGGCACAGGTCCTGGAACGAATGCACGTGCAGTATGACTTCATCGGCGAAATGTCCCTAACGCCGCAAACCCTCAAAAAATACAGATTCCTGGCCATACTTGGCGACGGATGCATATCCAAGGACAACATTGAGGTCATACGAGACTTTGCCCGCAAGGGAGGAAACGTCTATCTCTCCACAATCTCCAGCCAGGCGGACGAACTTGGCACACGCTACGCAAAATGGCCATTCGCGGACATCTTTGGATTCAGTCCCAAACGCTTCACACGCATGGACCAGACGGAACTCGGCTTCAAATCTGATGGAACGGACGCCATCCGCCCAATTGCCCCCAGAGGCGCATACGCATTGTCTCCAGCACCATCCCAGGAGAAGACACTTGTCTATTCCTTTGATTCCAAACGCAAGCCTTTGCCAGCACTGGTGGAGCAGCCATTCGGCAAGGGGAAGCTGCTCTATCAGAGCGTCATCATCGGTGCCTCCCTCTATGCGCAGGAAGGCACCGTCGGCCAGGACTGGCGCTACAGGCACGACCCTGTCCTTGAGGATTTCTACAAACGTGTGCTCTCCCGCATCCTCGCAGATTCTCGTTGGTGGCAGACCGATGCGCCAGACCGCATCCACACCACCATATTCCGCCAGCCTGGCGCCTTGTCCATTCATTTTCTCAATGGTGCGGCCTCCAACCTCAACTTTGGTGAAAAGATGCCTGAATACTGTCCGAAAATTGCCTGGCCTCCCCTAAGCAGGGACATCACATTCACAATACCGTGCGACAAGGCCACGCAAGTCTATGCCGTCTCACCAGAATTCAAGGGACGCAAACTTCTGGACTTCAATGTCACCGACGGCAAACTCACGGCAAAACTCCCCAAGGAACTACTGCACGCATACACCATCGTCTGGGTCAAATAGCGAGAGACAGCAAGGGTCCTGCAATACCTTTTTTATCTTATGGAGCCAATCGCGCCAAACCGCAAATTGTCGGGTGCCGCTGGCGAAAGCCAGCGGGAAGGCATACCTTGCCAATAGCTTTGCAATTGCCTCAATTGGCCAAATAAACAAATTCACCTATAATTCTTGCCATTCTGTACAAGCCATTCACGGGGAGACATCTTGTAGAATCGCTTGAATGTGCGGGAAAATGAGCTTATGTCAGGAAAGCCGCAGTAGTCGGACAATTCGCCTATCCAGAATTGCCCGCTCTTCAATAATTCACCAGCAGTTTGCATCTGCTGCCGTAATATGTACTTGCGTGGCGGTTCGCCAAACCTCTCCTTGAACAGCTTTCGGAAATAGAAATATGAGAGACCTGCGCCAGCCGCCAGCCGCTTCAAATCATATTTCTCGAAGGGGGAGTTCTGAATGTTCTCGGAAAGCATCTGAAGCCCGTATGGATCATTGGCGCTTTGCAGTCGCTTTGCCTCCATCAGCACTTCGCCAACAAGCTGCTCAACCAAAAGTACATCCTTGATCATTGATGAAGGCGGTCTTGCCACAGAGAATTTCAGCGCAAAATAGTCAAATATCTCCTGAAGACCCTTGGTATTTGAAGAAGCGCCCAACTTTATGAACGACATGGGATAGGCCCTTGACAGTGATTCATAGATGCGTCGTCCCCTTTCGCCAGTAAAGTCAATCCACAAATGGTCATAGCTTACATCTGGTATCAGCTCATACTGGAAAACGCTGTTCCTGTCTCCTATCCAGAAGACACAGGGGCCC
This sequence comes from Victivallales bacterium, assembly GCA_017615955.1. Next base: position 2,192 of record JAFZZD010000580.1, on the reverse strand, counting down.
TCAAGCAGAATCGTTTCCTCGTCAAGATGCAGTTTCACCGAGCCATCCAGTATCATTTCCAGAGAGAACAGCCCCTTCTCACATTCGTTGACACGATGAATTGAGCCGTTTGGAAAGCCTCTATGGTAGCCAGCGGTGATTTTCAAGTCGTCAAAGTAGTCGGCGCATGCGATATTGCTGTCTTTTACGAGCATTGTCTTGCATCCCCAGCAGATTGTTCTCCATTTTGTCTTTTGGACCAGCGTGCCGCCAGATAGTATGTCCAGCTGATGAGGAAGCCCATGCTGAAGCCGAATATGCCGTTCCACCAAATGACGGAGCATCCCATGAAGTCGCTATGACGGAAAAGATATGTCACCAGCACACGCATGCTGAGGGCGCCTGTCGCCACCACCGCTGGCACTCCGCTGTGCCCGGTGCCCTGGAACACGCCGAACAAAGGCACGTAAACCGAAAGAACTATGTTTGTCAGCGCCACGGCTTTGAGATGTCGCAGACAGTAGTCGGCAGCGGTGTCCCCAAGACCGCAGAACATAACTATGTCATCAGCGAAAGTCCATACAAATGCGGAAATCGCCAATGTCAATATCAGCGACATGAGAAGGGTCTGCCTGGCGCCAGTGCGTATGCGCTGCATAAGCCCGGCACCATAATTTTGGCCTGTGTATGTAGCCAATGTCGTATGGAATGCATGGCATGGCAAGTGCAGGTACAACTCTATCCTATGGCCCACAGTGAAGGATGCGGTCATCGCCGTGCCAAAGCCATTGACGGCTCGTTGTATGAAGGTCAGGCCAAATGAAACCACAGACAGTTGCAGCACAATTGGCAGCCCCACGCGGACAGTTGCCTTTGCCAATCCGGCATCCCAGCGGAAATCACCCAGCTTGAAACGGAACATGGGGTACTTGCAATGCATATACCAATATGCCGCCGCAAATGAACCTAGCTGCGCAATGCCTGTGGCGGCTGCGGCCCCGGCAACGCCCCAGTGGAACACGGCAACGAACAACAAGTCCAGAACTACATTCAGCACGGACGACACCAGCAGAAAATACAGCGTGGCCGCACTGTCTCCCACCGCGCGAAGTATGGAGGACACCGCATTGTACCCATACTGGAATATCAGACCCAGTGCGTAAATGCGGAAATACAGCAATGTGTCATCCAGGATTTCCTTCGGCACGGAAATCAGATGCACGCAGGCCAGCCTGGACACAGCCAGGCCCACCAAAGTGGCAATGACGCCCAATGCCCCCATCAGCAGCAGTCCCAGCGAGGCATTGGCTCGCACACCTGCCTCGTCTTTCGCACCATAGCGCTGCGATACAACCACTCCGTTGCCGGCGGAAATGCCCATTACCACGGCCAGGAACAAAAAAACAAAACTGCCCGTCGTCCCCACTGCCGAAAGCGAGGCTTCGCCAGAAAAGCGCCCCACTATCACCATGTCCGCCGTGTTGTAGAGCTGCTGAAGAAGGGAGCCGCCAAGGACGGGAAGCGCAAAACGAAGGGTGTGCCGCCAGGGTGCGCCTTCCGTCATTGCCACGCCCTGCATTTTAGGCATGGATGAGGGCATCAGCGCCACTCCACGGTCGCTTCCAATGGCTTCTTGCTGGTGTGCTGAGGCGCTGGCCGCGCACCTTCCGCCGCATAGCCCAAAGGCATCAACAGCACACTGCGCTCATTGGATGGCAGCTTGAAATCCGCCTCTAGTTTTGTGTTCGGGAAATAATTGAGCCAGATGCTCTCCACGCCCAATTCAGCCGCCTGCAGCATGATGTGGGTGGCGACTATGCTAACATCCTCAATGCCAGAATGAACACCTTCCTCAAGGGGATTCTTCCATTCCTCGTCCTTATCGTAGGTGAAGACCAGCACCACGGGTGCGCCGTAGCGGCATGGCGTCAGCGTGTCTATCAATGCCAAATCCTCTTTGCTCTGGAGCACGCGTATGCGCTGCGGCTGCAGGTTCTTCGCAGTCGGTGCTATGTTTCCCGCCTCGAGTATCTTCACCAGCGTCTCACGAGGCACTGGCTTATCCGAAAACTTCCTGACCGAATAACGCCTTCTTGCCAAATCCATGAATGTCATCTTTTACTCTCCTTGCTTCTATAGTTTATACTCCATTAGGATAAGAAGTTTATTGTGGAATGTGGACTGTGGTCTGTGGTCTGTGGTCTGTGGTCTGT
>JAFZZD010000579.1 GCA_017615955.1 Victivallales bacterium | reverse complement strand
GGTAATGTATAGATGTGTTTTTGTGGAGAGGGGAAAGGAGAATTGCAGGATTTTACAATTAGGGGAAATTTCGAAACTATCGCGCCAAGCCGCAAACAATCGGAGCTGCTGGCTTTAGCCAGCGGAAAAGGCTTGCCAAGCAAGAGTTTTGCAATTGCTAAACAGTCCACAGTCCACAGTCCACTTGAAAATGGCACAGAGTATCCATTCAATCTATAGTCTGAAGCGCACCACCAGTTGCATTTTGCTGATAATGTGCGGTGCGCTTCTCATGGCTACCAACATCAATACCTTTGTTCACTCGGCGGGGTTGTTTCCTGGAGGGTTTACGGGCTTGTCCTTGCTGTTGAGGGAGGCATTGGCAAAGTATTGCGGTCTGAATCTGCCGTATTCATTGTTCTACTGGGGGCTTAACCTGATTCCTGCTGTCATTAGCTTCTTCTACATTGGACGCAGATTCACCTTGTTCTCCTGCCTGATGATTTGGCTTACTGGTCTGCTGGCGGATTTGATGCCAGCGTATGTGCTCACGCACGATGTCATGTTGTGTACCGTGTTTGGCGGCGTGGTTAATGGATGTGCCATCTGCTGCTGTCTGCTGGCGGATGCCACCAGCGGCGGCACTGACTTCATTGCAATCTTCATTTCCGAACGAACAGGCAGGAATGCATGGAATGCCATCTTCCTTGGCAATGTGGCGATGCTCATCAGCGCAGGCCTTCTGTTTGACTGGAACCGGGCGCTGTATTCCATCATCTTCCAGTTCACCTCCACGCAGGTGCTGAACCATATTTATTTGCGATATACCAAGGCGACGCTGCTGATCATCTCCGACAAGGCAGATGAAATATATGAATGCCTGCGGATAAGCACCCACCACAGCGCAACGCTCTTCATAGGGAAGGGATGCTATTTGGGGCAGCCCCAGAAGATGCTTTACACCGTGGTCTCCAGCAACGAGGCAAGAAAACTTGCATACGATGCAAAGAAAATTGACCCCAAGGTATTCATTAATATACTGCCCTCCAGGGAAATATTGGGCAGATTCTACCGCAGCAGACGAGTTTGACGAAGTGGACAGTGGACAGTGGACAGTGAGCAGTGGGCAGTGGACAGTGGACAGTGAACAGTGGGCAGTGGACAGTGGACAGTGGACAGTGGTCAGTGGACAGTGGCAATCTATAGTTTTTATAGCAAGTGTTTATCCACAGTCCACAGTCCACAGTCCACTGTCCACTGTCCACTTATTCACTCCAGAAAATTCTTGATGCCTGTGCGCAGGCCGCGCAGCAGGTCCTTTATGCAGAACTGGCAGTTGTCCAGGTAGTCCTTGCGTGAAAGGGGGCGGGAATAGACATTGGGCGCATTAAGCGCGGCAAGTGCGAATGACGAGACTTGCATGCCTAGGGCGTGCCCCATTATGATTTCCATTACCAGGTCGTGCCCCATTATGTCCGCGCCATTGTTGCGGGCGGACGTTGCCTCTGATACAGTGCAGAACTGGGAGCCTGGCCTTGACATATATACGCCCAGGCGTGGCGAAAGACCTACGGCGTCGAGTGCGTTCATGAGTTCTGAATTCAAGTGCTGCGAAAGGGCGAATGTCATATCCGGGAAGGGTTCCTGCAGCATGATGTGGTTGCCGTCCAGCGGGGAGCAATTGTGTCCGTTGATGAAATCTGTGAGCAGCATCCATGTGCCTGGCTTGATTTCGTTTTTCAGTGAAAGCCCTGCGCCCACAAGTATTGCCGCCTCCGCGCCCAGGGCGTGGGCGGTGCATAGTGGCAGGACGCATGGCGTGACGCCAACGCCTTCGAAAAGGTGGCGATGCCCATTGGTTGCCAGGGATGGATGACCGTTGATTTTGCCGAACAGCAGTGTGGGATGCCCGCCATCGGGGATTTCGTGCCTGGGCATTCCTGGCAGTTCGTTCAATGGCAGTGCCTGCGGAGCGTTGTCGAACACTGCTTCAGGGTGCATCGCGCTGCTGCATTGCAGGAATATTTGCGGTTTTTCCCAGTCCTTGAAAAGGCGTGGCAGGAGTTGCGCCGCCTCGTTTGTGTATTCGTATAATGATGACATTGGCGTTTTCCTATAGAGCAAGAAACTGCGAGAATATAACGTGCCGAAGCATATATGTCCAGAAAATGTCTTTGCCATTTGCAATATGCGGTGAGGTAAAATACATTACCCCACAATCGCTTATGATGGGGAGTAAGGGGCAATGATCTTGGCAGGTGAGCAACAATGAAAGTCAGCGCGATACAGGACGACTGGAAGGAGATAATCCATTGCGGGCTTGAAAACCAGCAGATTGACTTCAAGGCTCCCCAGAACTGGAATACCATAGGCAGGGTGGGCCGCGCAAAGTTCGCGCGGCATGCGATTGCGCTTGCCAATACCGCAGGCGGATATGTGGTAATCGGTGTGGGCGAGGACGAAAACGGCAATCCCACTAAGCACATTGGCATGTCTGTGGAGGAGGCAAGTTCCTTTGATCCCAGTACCGTCGGCCAGACCTTGGCAAGCTATGCGGACCCGCCGGTCTCTTTAGATGTTGTGCGCCCTGTTGTGGACGGGCTTCAGTATGTGGTGCTGGTGGTGTATCCATTCAAGGAGATGCCCCATGTCTGCAGCAATGCCTGCGAACACGAGTTGCAGCCCGGAGCCTTCTACATACGCACGCCTGACGCCCGCAGCAAGGTTGCCATAAAGGCATCGGAATTGCATCTGCTGATTAACAGGGCTTTGCGCAATCAGCGTCAGATGCTGGGCAGGATGCTGCGGGGCATACTCTATGAGGACAAGCAGACGGATTCCCAGGAGCTGGACATATTCCAGTCCCTGATACAGCGTAGCCGCCAATTGGCGATGGACAAGATTGGGCGCAGGGCATTGCATTCCTATCCCTATTTTGAATTGGTGTGCATGCCGCAGAAGATGTTTTCCAACGTCAGCATAACTGATTTGCGCAAGGCGGTGGATAGTCTGGAGCGTCCTGCAATAGATGATCTTCCTTGGGACAATGCGGTCGCAAAAAAAGAGACCTTTGCCACCAATGAATCCATTTGCGGTGTGCAGTTGACAGGCGAGAAGCCAGTTGCGCTGTGGGAAGCCTACCAGAATGGCTTGTTCTATGCAGCGGCGCGTTTTCCTGAGGGGCAAAGCGACGCGCGGCGGATAAAGGCAGGTGGACTGGCGCAGGCAGTGGTATGCGGCATTTCGGCGATAGGGCAACTCTTCACACTGCTCAACCACGCTGATGCTCTGCTGGACATAAGCGTCAGAATCCCCAATTCCAATGGCGTGAGTCTGGAAGGTATTTCAGAGGAAGAGCATGTTTGCCGCATACTTGACGTTGAGGTGGTAAAGCAGCGCACTGCCGGCGATTTGGAGGGCGGTGCTGTGCCCGATACAGCCGCGCACATCTACGCCGAGATATGCGAGCGTTTCAATGCCTCCTTCGACAAGGCGGCAATCGCGGAAATCAAACTTAGGTTCAGCAAATACTACTAATCCACTTTTTTCAAAGAACATGAAAAAGTTATTTTTGTCCTTGATTTTTGTGTTGCTGGCGTGTTGCAATGCGGCTGTGATCAATGGTCCATTCCGTGCGTATGGGGCTGCGTTCTATTTTGTGCATAAGGGCGGGCCGCTGAAATTGAGCCTGCGTTTTGCGCCTAACCGCGAGAAGCCTTCGGACGCGCCTGCGTTTCTAGGCGGAAATGCCGCTGTGGTGGGGCGCATTTTCGATGCGGAGGAGCGTCTTGTTGCATGGGACTACATCAAGGTGAAGCAGGGGAATGAGGGGCGCATTTCACACGACTTCGGCGAGGCGCCTGCGGGCATTTACCAGATACGCTACAGTGGGCACAATCTCAAGGCCTGGGTTGCCGCCGAGCCAGAGACCAGCTTCGGTGTCATGCCGATGCGATGCTGCCTCAAGTATGGTTGCAAAGACCAGTTCAACAACACGTATTTCTACATTCCCGAGAACGCCGAAGAACTGGAAATGTATTTGTACAGGTGCAATTTGACGCTTACTGACGAGGCGGGGAACAAGCTTGAGTTCAAGGCAGGCACAAGTCCAGTTGATGTGAAGGGGAAGCAGGGGCAGGTATGGCAAATCAGCGGCAAGGTGCCC